>JAEZZV010000164.1 GCA_023418375.1 Actinomycetes bacterium
GTGAACTGGGGCGTCGGCGCGAGCGCGGTCACGCGGGTATTGTGCCCGCCGGGGCGCGCGGCACGCCGGGCCGCGCCCGCCTCTAGGGTCGGACCATGGCGCGCCTCCTCGGGACGCCTGGCGCCCGGCGCCGGGCGCGCACGGCGACCGCGGCCGTCGCCCTCGTCGCCCTCCTCGGGTCGTGCGGGCAGGCCGCGGCCGACCGGGCGGTGATCAGCCTGCCGCCCGCGAACGGGACGTTCGACTACCAGCTCGGCGGCGCCTACCCGCCGGCCGACGACGTCCAGGTGGTCAGCCGCGACCGGACCGAGGACCCCGTGCCCGGCGTGTACTCGCTCTGCTACGTCAACCTGCTGCAGACCCAGCCCGACGGACCCGGGCAGTCCGCGACCGACCCGCCCTACGGCACGACGGCCTGGTGGGACCTGAACCACCCCGACCTGCTCCTGCGGGACGCGGCGGGGCAGCTGGTGACGGACGACGCCTGGGGCGAGGCCCTGTTCGACGTCCGCACCCCGGACCAGCGGGACGCCCTCCTCGCGATCCAGCGCGACTGGATCGCCGGCTGCGCGGACGCGGGCTTCGACGCCGTCGAGCCCGACAACCTCGACACCCACACGCGGTCCGGGGGCCTGCTGACCTTCGCGCAGACCCGGGCGTACCTCGAGCTCGTCGTCCCGTTCGCGCACGCCCGCGGGCTGGCGGTCGCGCAGAAGAACACCGCGGGCGACGACGGGTACGGCACCACCGGCGACCGGTTCGTCGCCACCGACCCGCCGCAGGGCTTCGACTTCGCGATCGCCGAGGAGTGCGGCCGCTTCGAGGAGTGCGACGCCTACACCGCCGTCTACGGCGACCGGGTGTACGAGATCGAGTACACCGACGACAACCCGCCCGTGACCAGGGACGGCGCGACGCGGACGGTCTTCGAGTGGGCGTGCCACGACCGGGGCGCCTCGATCTCGGTGCTGCTGCGCGACCGTGACCTCGTCCCGGCGGGCGACCCGGCGTACCACGTCGAGACCTGCTGACGGCCGGAGAAGGACCGCCGCGGACGAGCTCGCGCGCAGCTCGCAGCACCTCGACGAGCTGGTCGGCCGTTTCCGGGTCTAGCTCGGGCGCGGCTTGCGGGCGGTCAGGGCGTGCTCGGCGAGCACGGCGGCCATGCGCTCCGGCGGCATCGGGCGACCGAGGAACCACCCCTGGCCGAGCGCACAGCCGAGGTCGAGGAGACGGTCGCGCTGCTCGCGCGTCTCGATGCCCTCGGCGATCACGTCGAGGCCGTACGCGCGGCCGAGCTCGAGGATCGTGCGGACCAACTGGTCACCCCCGCTGCCGCTGCCGGAGCCCGAGACGAACGACCTGTCGATCTTCAGGATGTCCACGGGGTAGCGACACAGGTAGCCGAGGCCGGAGAACCCTGTGCCGAAGTCGTCCAGGACGACGGCGCAGCCGAGTGTGCGCAGCTCCTCGAGCCGGGCGACCATCTCCGCCTCGTCCTCGAGCAGGACGGACTCGGTGATCTCCAGGTACAGCGAGCTCCCGTCCAGCCCCTGGTCCGCCAGGACGCGGCGGACGTCCTGGACGAAGCCCGGGTCGCGCAGCTGGTGCACAGAGACGTTGACGCCGACGGCGATGTGCGGGTACCGCTCGTGCCAGTGCGCGAGCTGACGGCACGCCTCGGCGAGCACCCACCGCCCGATCGGCACGATGGCGCCCGTGACCTCGGCGAGCGGGATGAACTCCCCCGGCGGGACCAGCCCGAGGACCGGGTGCTGCCAGCGCAGGAGGGCCTCGCCGCCCGTGACCTGACCGTCCGGCAGGAGCACCACCGGCTGGTACTCGAGCCGGAGCTCGCCGCGCTCCAGCGCCAGCTGGAGGTCGGCCTGGAGCTCGAGCCGCTCGAGCAGCGCGGCGTGCAGCTGCGGCTCGTAGGTGACGACCCGGCTGCCGTGCAGGCCCTTGCCGCGGTACATTGCGGCGTCGGCGTTGCGCACCAGCTCCTCGGCGTCAGGCAGGGGCAGCTCCGGGTCGACGTACGCGATGCCGACCGTGGCCCCCACGTGCACCGCCCGCCCGCTGATGGTGAACGACCGCTGGACCTCGGCGACGATGCGCTCGCCGACCGCCGCGGCGTCGAGCGGGTCACGCACGTTCTCCAGCAGGACGGCGAACTCGTCGCCCCCGAAGCGCGCCACGGTGCCGTCGCGCACGCAGCCGCGGATCCGCTCACTGACGGCGCACAGCAGCTCGTCGCCGGCCGCGTGCCCCAGGGTGTCGTTGACCGCCTTGAACCGGTCGAGGTCGATGAACAGGACGGCGGGGACCCCCGCCTCGGGGTCGATCCGGGCGAGCTCGTGCGCGAGCCGCTCCATGAAGAGCTGGCGGTTCGGGGTGCCCGTCAGCGGGTCCCGGAACGCCTCCTCGATGAACTCCAAGGTGCGGGCCTCGGCGAGCGCGAGGCTGGCGTGCTCGGCGAACGAGGTCAGCAGCGCGAGCCCCTCGGCGTCCACCCGGGCACCGTGCGGCACGCGCGCGCGGAGCACGCCGACGGGCGTCCCGTGGACGTGCACGGGGACCTCCGCGACGTCGTCGCCCGCCTCGATCGCCGGGCCCACGACGATGGGCCGGTCCGGCTCCACGGCGTGCGCGAGGACGAGGCAGACCTCCAGCCCGTGCAGCACCCGCGAGGCGCCGTCCGTGACGGCGTTGAGGACCACCGGGAGCGGCTCGCGGTGCGAGATCGCCCGCTGCAGGTCCAGCAGGACCTGGAGCACGACCTGCCGGCCGCGCTCGCGCTCGAGCACGGCGAGCATGTCGAGGACGAGCCCGAGCGAGCCGGCCATGCCCATGACGAGGTTGCGGTCCGCCTGGCTGAAGGACCCGTCGCTCCGGGCGACGACGAGCGTGCCGTGCGTCCCCGCGGCCCACGGCGCCGCGAGCGTCGAGCACGGCCCCAGCGAGCCGAGCGTGGCCTCCCCGATCCCTGGCTTGACCTGCGTGAGCGCCTCTTCGGGCGGCCCGGCCTGCCCGAACCCGACGGCCATCGCCAGCTGACCGCCCACGACGACCGCCCCGACCTCCGCGTCGAACTCCTCGGCGACGAGCTCGGCGGCCAGGCTGATCGCGGACACGACGTCGTCGCACCGACTGATCGCGTTGAGGAACTCGACCAGGCGATGCGGAGGCGTCGGGATGCCGTCCATCGCGTCGTCCCTCAGGTCAGTGCCATGAGCGCCAGCGTGGCGTTGTGGACGCCCCGCGCGCCCCTGGTCCGGGCGAACTCGCCCATCGTGTAGAAGCCTGCCACGGGCACGCCGGGCAGGTACTCGGCCATCGTCGCGACCTCGTCCGTGAGCGCGTCCTCGCCGAGGACGGCGCGCCGGGCGGCGCAGTCGAACGCGATGACGCCGACGGGTTCCAGGCCCCCGAGCTCCGTGAGGAGCGCCTCGCACGCGGCCCGCGTGCCGTCGGCGACCGTTCCCGCGTCACCCTCCATCGCGGTCAGCATGCTGCCGCGTGGCACGTCACCGCAGATGAGCGAGCCGTCGTCCCAGCCGATGCCGAGAACCGCACGGATCTCCTCGCCGCCGGACCGCGTGAGGCACACCGGGTGCGACAGGCCGAGGCGCCGCCAGGCCTGCGGGTCGGACGTCGACCGGAGCCGCGCGCCGAGCGCCTCCTCGATGCTGTCGGCAGCAGGCCGGTCGTTCAGGGTGAAGACCCGCTGGCCGTCGCTCTCGGTGACCACCATCGGCTCGCCGAGGCGGCGCCAGCCGTGCCCGACGCCGATGGCGATCGGGCTCGGCGAGCCCAGCCCGACCCCGACGACGACGCCGGTGAGCACCTCGTCGCCATGGATCTGGAAGGTGGCCTGCATGGCGAGCTCGTCGCCCGCGCAGCCTCCGACGAAGGGGACCTCGGCACCGGCGACGCCGTACGCGCCCCGGACGACCTCGGACCGCGCGCCGGCCAGGCCGTCGGCGATCAGCAGCAGCGCACGGTGCGGAGCGTCGAGGCCGAGCAGCGCGGACGCCGCCTGCTCGCCGGCCTGCCGGGCGCCGTCCTCGAACCGGCCGACCGCCGTGCGCACCTGAACGCCCTCGCCGCCGAGGCCGATGGCCACGACGTGGCCCGAGCCCACGGATGCCAGGGAGATCTCCCCGGACGTGGTGCACCCCACGACGGGGACGTCGGCGCCGAGCACCTCGCGGGCCGCCACGGCCACCGCCGGCACGTCGAGCGCCGGGGAGACGAAGAGGATCACGAGCGCAGGCGTCCGGCCACCCGAGGCCTGCGTCACGGCAGCGACGGTGGCCGCGCGGGCGTCGGCGTCGCGCGAGACACCGACCTCCATCCAGCGCGCGCGGGGGGAGGGCGCAGGAGTGCTCACGCCGTGCTCATCGGCCGCGCGCGCGAGCTCGTGAGGGGATCGCGCCACGGCGACCCAGGGGCTCAGGCCCCGCGACTGAACAGGCCCTCGCTGCGCGCCAGCGCGGCCGCCCCCACGAGCGGCGCCTCGGCGCCCCACCGCCCGACGAGGATCGCGGTGCCACGGGCCATCGTCGGCGGCGCGTAGCGGCGCACGGCCTCCCGCACCCCGTCCGCGATGACCGCGCTCGCCGCACCGAGGCTGCCGTCGATCACGATGGCGTCCGGGTCGACGAAGACGACGGCGTCGGCCAGACGCCGTCCGAGCGCGTGCCCGAAGCCGAGCAGGGCACGGACGACGTCGTGGTCGTCGTCGGCCGCGCCGCGCGCGACATCGGTCTGGCTGAACGGCCGCCCATGGGCCTCGGCGAGCGCGTCGAGCAGCGCCGGCACGCTGCGGGTGTGCCAGAAGCACCCGCGAGCACCGCAGTGGCAGAGGCGACCCTCGTCGTCGGCGTGCAGGTGCCCGATCTCCCCCGCGAGTCGCGAGTGACCGCGGTGCAGCCTGCCGTTCAGGACCAGCCCCGCGCCGGTGCCGTGGGCCAGGCTGACGTGGAGGACGGAGTCGAGGCCTGCACCGGCGCCGAGGAGCGCCTCGCCCAGCGCCGCCAGGTTCGCGTCGTTCTCCGTGAAGACGGGGCAGCCGAGGCGGTCGGCGACCACCTCGACGGGTGAGCGTTCGTCCCAGGTGCGGAACCGCCGGAGGTGGCCGCTCGCGGCCGCCGCACCCGTCCGCGACCCACGGGCGAAGTCCGACGGGCCGGGCAGGCCCACGACGGCCATCGAGAGCGCCGGCGCGCCCGCCCGGCCCGCCGTGAACGCCTGGGCGACGACCTCGTCGAGCGCGGCGAGCGCCGGCTCGGGGTGGGCGCCCGCGGCGGAGACCTCCAGGGCGGCCACCTCGCGCGACGCGATGACCGTGCCATCGGCGTCGACCACGCCGGCGACCGTGCCGTGCGCGGCGGCGACCAGGACGCCGATCGGGCCCGGGCGCTCGGAGAGCGACCACCGCCGGGCCGGGCGCCCGCGGCCCGCCGGACCGGCGGGGTGCTCCTCGACGGCTCCGACCTGCGCCAGGCGCGTCAGCGCGTGGACGACGGTCGTGCGCGGGAGGCCGGTGCCGAGCGAGATGTCCGCGGCGGTCAGGCGACGCCCGTCCGCCAGCTCCGCGAGCACGGCCCGCGGCGCCGAGCCCTGCACGGTCACGCTGGTCATGGCCGGATCGTAGACGCCGGCATGATTAACGTCCATATTGTCGTTACTTATCCCTCCATGAACACTTCTTTCCATCTATTGACGACCATCGACGACCGCGCCTAGCGTCCGAGTCCTCGGCCCCGGCAGCGCCGCCCGCACGACGGCCCGCCGGGCACCACCGAAGGAAGGGACACCGATGTCCGTCCGCACCCGCACCCCGCTGGCCCTCGGCGCAGCGGCCGCCCTCGCCCTGTCGATCACCACCGGGGCCGCCGCAGGCCCCCTCGAGTCCAAGCGCGACCACGGCAGCATCGTCGGCCTCACGCCGATCACGCAGGTCCTCACCTATGGCCAGAAGGTCGTCGCCGTGGCGATCGAGTACTCCACGACCGTCAACCCGCGCACCCTCGACACCGGGACCTTCACGGTCTCCGACAGCCCCTACAACTTCCGCTACGACCCGATCGAGGACCTCGCGGTGCGGGCCGACCGGACGGTGACGCGGGTCTACACCAACGACGAGCCCGCCCTCGAGGCGAGCGGCGAGTCCGACCGCGGGCGCTTCGTCATCGTCGAGCTGGACCCCACGGACGTCGGCGGCAACACCGTCATCGTCTCGAAGTGCCCCACGTTCCTGTGCTCAGTCAAGGTCAACCCTGACCTGCCCACGCAGGTGGTCCAGAACGAGGACGTCTACGCGCAGCCAGGGAACGGCGTCGGGCGCGGCCCGCTCCTCGTTTCGGCCTCGCCCACGGCCCGGTCGATGACCACCGAGCCGATCGACCTCCTCGTCGACGAGTTCATCCACGACACGTTCCTGCACGCCGGGTCCGAGCTGCCGTACGCCTACCACCTGCCCGCCGACTACGACCCGACCCGCGAGTACCCGATGGTCGTCATCCTCCCCGGGCACGGCATGGGCTACGACGGCGACAACCTCGGCGTCCAGCTCGCCGCCGACATCCCCGCGACCGCATGGCTCCAGGAGGAGTGGACCGGCACGGACGAGGACGTCATCGTCCTGGCGCCGCAGAACCCACGGGTCGGGGTCCCGGCGGAGTCCGCGGCGATGGTCGCGCTCGTCCGCGCCTTCATGGCCGATCACGCGGTCGACGCCGAGCGCGTGTACGCGAGCACGGTGTCCTACGGCTCGACGACGGCGTGGCAGGCCCTGTCCACCGATCCCGGCCTCTTCACCGCCGTCCTCCTCACGGGCGGGTTCCGCGTGTCGGCGGCCCAGGCCGCGGCGATCGCACCGAGCGGGACGCCGATCTGGGTGACCCACGGAACCAACGACCACCTGTTGCCCGTCGCATGGGGCCTGGAGTCGGTGACGCTCCTGCGCGACGCGTACGTCGCCGCGGGCTTCAGCCCCGAGGAAGCCGCGGACCTGATCCGGTGGACCGAGTACGGCAACGAGGCGTACTCCGAGCCGGACTACCACGCCGCCTACGGGCCGACGTACGAGGACCCGTCGATCCTCCAGTGGCTCCTCGCGCAACGCGGCTGACGCGCGAGCGACGAGCGACCCAGACCGGCCACACCACGAGCCGGCGTCGGCGGGGGACGCCCCCGATCCCCGCCGACGCCGTTCCACCCGCCGCACCGGCGGAGACCTGACGCGACCGACGATGCCGACGCCTGCCCGCTCGCCCTCGCGCGCTCGGGCACGCCCGCACACGCCGGACGTCGTCCTGCCCGGATCGGCCGCCAGCACACGGACAGGAGGTGACGGAGGGATGGCTCGGGCACCGCCCCGCGGGCCCGAGGGAGGACAGCAGACGAGATCACGAAGGAGTGGGCTCACATGAGGAATCCCGAAGGAAGACGGCGGCGCGCAGGCCTGGCGTCGCTCGTCGCGCTCGTGTCGCTCGGAGCCGCGGGGATCGCCTTCCCGTCGGCGGCCGTCGCGGACGACGACGTCGCCGCGGCGGCGGTCACGCAAGGCGCCACCGTCACGGCCAACCCGGACTCGCCGACCGGGTACACGGTCACGTTCGTCTACCACAACCCGAACGCCACGCAGGTCCGTCTGGCCGGCGACCTCACCCTGCTCGACATCGGCACGGGGACCACGCGGTACCAGCCCGAGCAGTTCCAGACCGGGCGCTACCACGCCGGTGGCACCGAGTTCCTCCGGGACATGACCAAGGACGCGGACGGCAACTGGTCGGTCTCGGTGCCCCTGCACGCGGGCAACCTGAGCTACTGGTACCGGGTCTGGGACCCGACCCAGGGCTGGGTCAACAAGCGGATCTGGGACCCGGCCTCGTCGAACCCCCGCCCCCCGGGTGACGCGTCCTTCCGCGTGCGGAACAACGACGTGCTCGACTCGGTCCAGGTCCCCTACGACCCGAAGCAGAACGACCCGGTCCTGGAGACCCGCGCGCAGTACGAGGTGCCCGTCGCCGACGAGGCGCAGCGCGGCAGCGTGCACTACGAGGAGTACACGACGATCCTCGGCGACGACGGCCACTACCTCGGCATCTACCTCCCGGCCGGGTACGACCCCGACCGCGCCGAGCCCTACAAGGTCGTCTACCTCGCGCACGGCATCTTCGGCGACGAGACCGACTTCATGGTCCCAGTGGGTGTCCCGACCATCCTGGACAACATGACGGCACGCGGTGAGATCGAGCCGACCGTCGTCGTGACGATGGGCAACCACTTCACCGGCACCGGGCTGAACTTCGCCTCGTACAACCGGCAGAACGCCGCGGACAACCTGGTCCAGGTGATCCTCCCGTACGTGGAGGAGCACTACAACGTGTCCGACGAGCGCGAGGGCCGGGCGTACGGCGGCTTCTCCTACGGCGGCATGACGGGCGGGTTCGTCATGAACTCCTACCCGACGACGTTCGGCTACTACGGTCACTTCTCCGGCAACCCGTCGCTCACGGCCGCGCAGTACGACGCGTTCGCGGGCGCCGTGGGTACCAACGGCGCGTCCGTGTTCCTGGGCAACGGCTCCTTCGAGGGGCCCCTCACGGCGGCCGACGCCATCGCGGACAACTTCCGGTCCCGCGGCATCCCGGCCGCCACGGCTCAGGTCCCGGGCGCGCACGACGGCATGACGGCGGGCCAGCTGTTCACGATCTTCGCCCGCGACTACCTGTGGACGAACGCCGACACCCGCGACGGGGTCCCGGTCCAGGCCGAGATCCCCGAGGGCGAGGACGGCGTGCTGGCCCTCACGGTGGCGGACTTCGGCGAGACCGTCCAGCTCTCGGCACCCGAGAACCTCGGTGACCGGTTGCGGCTCACCGGGGCCCTGCCCGAGGTCACCGTCACCGACTCGCGCACGGCCGACCAGGCCGGCACGGGCGGTTGGGCGGTCTCCGGCCAGGCCGACACGTTCGTCTCGAGCGGCCAGAGGATCACCGCAGACCACTTCGGGTGGACCCCGCAGGTCCTCACCCCGCGGGCCGGCCTCACCGCCGGCGGCGCGGTGGCCACCGTCCTCGACGGTGGACCCGGCCTCGCCACCCCCGCCCGGCTCGCCTCGGCCGACGCCGAGGGCCGCTGGGGCCCGGCCACCCTCGGTGCAGGTCTGACGCTGGAGGTCCCCGTCGACACCCAGCCCGGAACCTACACCGGGATGCTCACCCTGTCCCTCTTCCCCGTCGACTGACGCACACCATCAGGTAGCCCGTGGCCGGCCGGCCGGCAGCCGTCGGCCGG
>JAEZZV010000063.1 GCA_023418375.1 Actinomycetes bacterium
GGCGATGCGCGGCACGGCCCCAGGCTACGGGGGCGGGCCCGCGTGGCGGCGCGGTCCACGCGACCACGCGGGCCCGGCCGACCCGCGATCAGTCGAGGACGAACGTGACCTCGAGCATCACCTGGTAGGCGACGATGGTCCCGTCCTTGACCTCGACCTTCTGGTCCTTGACCCAGGCCCCGGTGACGTTCCGCAGGGTCTGGGAGGCGCGGGCGATGCCCGAGGCGATCGCGTCCTCGAAGCTGGTCTCGGAACGGACGCTGAGCTCGGTGATCTTGGCGACGGACGACGTCATGCGACACCTCCTGGCGGACGGGGCCCGACGGGCGCCGGACCCACGACCAGCCTCCGTCGACCCGCGGGCCTCCGCAACGCGAGCCGGGCGGGCGGGGGCCCGGCGTCGTGGGACGATGGGGGCAGACCCACCAGCACACGGAGCCAGCCCTTGACCCCGATCCCCGACGCCGCCCTGAGCGCGAGGGTGCAGCCCGCGGCGACCCCGCCGCACCTGCTGCGCAACTTCTGCATCATCGCGCACATCGACCACGGCAAGTCCACGCTGGCCGACCGCATGCTGCAGCTCACCGGCGTGGTCGACGAGCGCGCGATGCGCGAGCAGTACCTCGACCGGATGGACATCGAGCGCGAGCGCGGCATCACCATCAAGTCGCAGGCCGTCCGGATGACCTGGGCGGTCCCGGAGGTGCCCGGCGGGCCGCTCGCCCCGTACGCGCTCAACATGATCGACACGCCGGGGCACGTCGACTTCACGTACGAGGTCTCGCGCTCGCTCGCGGCGTGCGAGGGCGCAGTCCTGCTCGTCGACGCGGCCCAGGGCATCGAGGCGCAGACCCTCGCCAACCTCTACCTCGCGATGGAGAACGACCTCGCGATCATCCCGGTGCTGAACAAGATCGACCTGCCCGCCGCGCAGCCGGAACGGTACGCGGAGGAGATCGCGGGTCTGGTCGGCGGCGACCCGTCCGAGGTGCTTCGCGTGTCGGGCAAGACCGGTGAGGGCGTGGCCGCGTTGCTGGACCGGATCGTGCACGAGGTGCCCGCCCCCCAGGGCGACCCCGATGCCGCGGCCCGCGCCATGATCTTCGACTCGGTCTACGACACCTACCGCGGCGTCGTCACGTACGTCCGGGTGGTCGACGGCCGGCTGACCCACCGTGAGCGCATCGCGATGATGTCGACGCGCGCGACCCACGAGCTCCTCGAGATCGGCGTGATCTCGCCGGAGCCGGTCCCCACGAAGGGGCTGGGAGTCGGCGAGGTCGGCTACCTCATCACGGGCGTCAAGGACGTGCGTCAGTCGAAGGTCGGCGACACGGTGACCGACGCCGTCCGCCCGGCGGAGCAGTCGCTGGCCGGCTACGCCGACCCCAAGCCGATGGTCTACTCGGGTCTGTACCCGATCGACGGCTCCGACTACCCCGTGCTGCGGGACGCCCTCGACAAGCTCAAGCTCAACGACGCCGCGCTCGTCTACGAGCCGGAGACGTCGGTCGCGCTCGGCTTCGGGTTCCGCGTCGGCTTCCTCGGCCTGCTCCACCTCGAGATCGTGCGTGAGCGGCTCGAGCGGGAGTTCGACCTCGACCTCATCTCGACGGCGCCCAACGTCGTCTACGAGGTCACCATGGAGGACCGCTCGGTGCTCCGCGTGACGAACCCGAGCGAGTTCCCCGGTGGACGTATCGCCCAGGTCCGGGAGCCGATCGTGCGGGCCACGATCCTCGCGCCGAGCGAGTTCATCGGCGCGATCATGGAGCTCTGCCAGGCGCGTCGGGGCGAGCTCCTCGGCATGGACTACCTCTCGCCGGAGCGCGTCGAGATGCGGTACACGCTGCCGCTCGCGGAGATCGTGTTCGACTTCTTCGATGCCTTGAAGTCGCGGACCCGCGGCTACGCCTCGCTCGACTACGAGGCGGCCGGCGACCAGCCCGGCGACCTGGTCAAGGTCGACATCCTGCTCCAGGGCGAGCAGGTCGACGCCTTCAGCGCCATCGTGCACAAGGACAAGGCGTACGCGTACGGCGTCGCGATGGCGGGAAAGCTCAAGGAGCTCATCCCGCGCCAGCAGTTCGAGGTGCCGATCCAGGCGGCCGTCGGCGCGCGGGTCATCGCCCGCGAGAACGTCCGCGCGCTCCGCAAGGACGTCCTCGCGAAGTGCTACGGCGGCGACATCACGCGCAAGCGCAAGCTGCTCGAGAAGCAGAAGGAGGGCAAGAAGCGGATGAAGACCATCGGTCGGGTCGAGGTCCCGCAGGAGGCCTTCATCGCGGCGCTGTCGTCCGAGGCGTCCCCGGACAAGGAGAAGGCCAAGAAGTAGGCGGGCCCCCGCCCCGCACCGGTGCGGGGCGAACACGCCACGAGTGGAGCATTCCCGACGCGACACGCGGGCGTGTCGGTCGGGAACACTCCACTCGCGGGTGGGGCGTCAGCTGCGTGCCGCCGCCAGTGTCGCCAGGTGGTCCGGTCCGAGCTCGAGCGACAGGGCTGCCGCCGCCTCCTCGTACCGGCTCACGCGGGCCGTGCCGAGCAGCGGGACGACGCGCGGGGACTCCTGCGCGACCATCCACGCCAGCACGACCTGGCTGGGTGCGACCCCGAGGTCGGCGGCCACCGCGCGGACGGCCGCGACCTGCGCCCTACCCTGCTCGCTCGCGTAGTTGCCCTGCCACAGGTAGTGCGCCTCGCGGTCCGCCTCCGCCATGTCGTAGACGCCCTTGAGCACGGGGGAGTACGCGACCAGCGCCAGGTCCGGGTGCTCGCGCAGGTAGTCCGCCTGCTCCGCGTCGACGATCGAGGCGCTGTCGAGCCCCGAGCGAGGCGTCAGGTAGGAGTGCTCCTGCTGCAGCGCGACGGGCGCCGGCCAGCCGTTGGCCGCGCAGAGCTGACGAATGCGCTCGAGCCGCCACGTGCGCACGTTGGACCAGCCGAGGTACCGGACCTTGCCCTCGGCGACGAACGACGCGAGCGTCGACAGCGTCTCCTCCAGCGGCGTGGCGCGGTCGTCGACGTGCACGTAGTACAGGTCGATGTGGTCCGTCTGGAGGCGGCGCAGGCTCGCCTCGAGGGACTCGCGCAGAACGCCGGCGCTCGCGCCGACGTAGTTCTGGCGGGCCAGGCCCCAGTCGGGGTCGGGAGCCGCGGCCGGCC
Source organism: Actinomycetes bacterium (assembly GCA_023418375.1). GTDB lineage: Bacteria > Actinomycetota > Actinomycetes > Actinomycetales > Cellulomonadaceae > Actinotalea. The sequence continues at coordinate 3,166 of JAEZZV010000063.1, forward strand.
ACACCGCGTCGAGGTTCTTCACGCGTCCGGTCGCCTTGGTCGACAGGAACACCCGGTCACGGTTGCCCGTGCGGGCGAACCAGCGGCCGAGGAGCTCCTCGCTCTGGCCGCCGTCGGTGCCCTTCGCCCACCACCACGAGTAGCAGTCGGCGGTGTCGATGAAGGTGCCGCCGTCGGCGACGAAGCGGTCCAGCAGCGCCACGGACGTCTGCTCGTCGGCGATGGTGCCCATGGGCATGGCCCCGAGGGCGATCCTGCTGACCTGCTCGCCAGTGGTGCCGAGCTCGATCGTTCTCATGCGTCGTTCTTCTCCTTGGTGGGGGCGCCCGGAGCCGAGGCGTCCGCCTCGCCGAGCATTCCCCGATAGATGCCGATCTTGTGATCCAGTGCCCGCAGGTGCTTGGTGAGAAGCGCGAGCTGGGCTACGAGCTGCTCCCGGTGCTCCGACAGCACCCTGACGCGCTGGGGGATCGTGTGGTCCCCCTCGCGGGTCAGGTCGACGAACCGCTGCATGTCGCGGATGGACATGCCGGTCTGTCGCAGGAGCGTGAGGAACACGACGGCGCCGAGCTCGGCGTCGGTGTACCGCCGGTGCCCACCGGGGCCCCGGGGGACCTCGGCGAGCAGGCCGATCCGCTCGTAGTACCGCAGGGTGTGGGCCGAGACGCCGGTGCGCACGGCGGCTTCCTCGATGGACAGGCCCGGGTCGGTGACGATCGCCATGCCTACGACCGTAGAAGTTCGAGCGCGCTCGAAGTCAACCGGTTCTGTAGGCGAGTTCTCGGCCCGCCCCGGAGCCGACGACGTCGGACGCCCGCCTCGCGCATGCGACCCTTGGCGCCATGGCCCCTCTGCTCGCCGGCGCCGCACCGTGACCCCCCCTGCCCTCCCCGACGGCGAGCCCGTGCCCGACGACGGCTCGCTGCCGCCCTGGGTGGCCGATGCGCGGCCCGCGGCCCCGGGTCTCGCGGTCTACGTCCACGTGCCGTTCTGCCGTGTGCGCTGCGGGTACTGCGACTTCAACACCTACACGTCCGCCGAGCTCGGTGGAGGGGCGAGCCAGGAGGCGTACGCCCAGACGGCGGTGGCGGAGATCGCGCTCGCAGGGCGCGCGCTGGCCGACGTCGGCCGAGGGGGGCCGGTCTCGACAGTCTTCTTCGGCGGCGGGACGCCGACCGTGCTCCCGGCCGCCGACCTCGTCCGGGTGCTCGGCGCCGTCGGCGAGACGTGGGGCCTGGCGCCGGACGCCGAGGTGACCACGGAGGCGAACCCGGACTCGGTGACGCCCGCCTCGCTCGCGACGCTCGCCGCTGCGGGGTTCACTCGGGTGTCCTTCGGCGTGCAGTCCGTGGTCCCGCACGTCCTGGCGACGCTGGACCGCACGCACGACCCGGAGCGGGTGCCCGACGTCGTCCGCTGGGCGCGGGACGCGGGGCTGGCGGTCTCGCTCGACCTCATCTACGGCACGCCGGGGGAGTCGCTCGACGACTGGCGGCGCTCGCTCGACGCGGTGACCGCCCTGGAGGTCGACCACGTCTCGGCGTACGCGCTCGTCGTCGAGGAGGGCACGCGCATGGGTGCGCAGGTCCGGCGCGGCCGGCTGCCGGCCCCCGACCCCGACGACGAGGCCGCCAAGTACGAGCTCGCCGACGAGCTGCTCACCGCCGCGGGGCTGTCCTGGTACGAGGTCAGCAACTGGGCCAGGACCGACGCCGACGCGTGCCGGCACAACCTGGGCTACTGGCGCGGCGTGGACTGGTGGGGGGTCGGTCCCGGGGCGCACTCGCACGTCGGCGCCGGGGAACGGGCCGTGCGCTGGTGGAACGTCAAGCACCCGCGTGCGTACGCGGAGCGGCTCGCGGCGGGGCGCAGCCCGGCAGCTGCGCGCGAGGAGCTCGGGCCCGACGACGTGCGCCTGGAGCGGGTGCTCCTGGCGGTGCGGCTGCGGGACGGCCTGGACCTGCGGTTGCTCGAGCCCGGCCCGCGCCGGGCGGTGGCCGCGCTCGTGGCGGACGGCCTGCTCGACGGTGTCGCCGCGGTGCGCGGTCGCGCCGTCCTGACCCGGCGAGGCCGGCTGCTCGCCGACACCGTGGTCCGCGCGCTGACGGTGTGAGGCCCGCGTCCAGGGACGACGGAGGGGCCGGCACCCGTGCGGGTGCCGGCCCCTCCGACGATCGGGTCAGCTCACTTCACGAGCCGGATGTTCACCGGGTAGCGGTAGGCCTGGCCCTTGTTGGCGGCGATCGCGGCCATGATCATGAAGACCAGCGCGGCGATGAAGGCGAGGAACAGCAGCCCGCCGATGCCGAAGGTCACGATCGTGATGATCCAGACGACGGCGCCCGCGATGAGCAGGGTGATCTGGAAGTTCAGCGACTCCTTGGCCTGCTCCTCGACGAAGCGGCCACGCTCCTTGAAGACCAGCCAGATCACGAGCGGCGCGATGAAACCGAGGATGATCGGGCCGATGTGGGACAGCATCGCCCACATGCGCTGGTCGGCGTCGCTCAGCGGGGGCTGGGCGCCCGCGTAGGCGGGCGGCGGCGCGGCGGCGTAGCCCGGCGGGGGGGCGTTGTACGCGGGGGGCGGCACGGCGCCCGCCGGCGGCGGGACGGAAGCGCCGGGAGCCGGCGGCGGCGGGACGGCGCCCTCGGGCGTCGGGTCGGACGGGGTGCTGGTCATGTCACGTCACCATTCGAGTGAGACGGATGGACTGGCGCCTCACGGCGCGCGCCGGAGGGGACCACACCGTGCTCCGCGTCGAGCGCGTTGCACAGCGGTCCGAACATAGCGAAACGGACGGCCCTTCGGGCAGATCCACGCGCATGACGTGATCCGCGCGGGTCGCGTGTCGCCGCCGCCGGGATGCGGCGTCGGGCCCGTCACTGCGTCACGAAGTCGATCAGCTCCTCGACGCGCCCGAGGAACGCCGCCTCGAGGTCACGGAAGTCGCGCACGGCGCCCAGGATCCGTTGCCATCCCTGGGCGACGTCGGCCTGGTCCGCCGCCGGCCAGCCGAGCGCGCCGAGCACGCCGCGCTTCCACTCCACGTGCCGCGGCACCTCGGGCCACGCGTCGAGCCCGAGCCGCGCCGGCCGGACGGCCTGCCACACGTCGACGTACGGGTGGCCGACCACCAGCACGCTGCCCGACGGCGCGGCGCGGCCGGCCTCGGCAGCGATCCGGCTCTCCTTCGACCCCGGGACGAGGTGGTCCACGAGCACGCCGAGCCGCCGCTCGGTCGTGGGCCGGAAGCCGCGCACGGCGTCGACCAGCCCATCGACGCCGTCGAGGAGCTCGACGACGACGCCCGCGATCCGTAGGTCGTCACCCCACACGCGCTCGATGAGCTCCGCGTCGTGCCGGCCCTCGACCCACAGGCGGCTGGCGCGGGCGACCCGTGCGGGGGCGTCGGGCACGGCGACGGACCCCGACGCGGTCCGCGTCGGACGCGCCGGCACCGGCCGGCCGGCCGGGGGTACGAGCGCGACCGGTTCGCCGTCCACCCAGAAGCCGGGCCCGAGCCCGAACGTGCGCGTGCGGCCGCGGCGGTCCTCGAGCACGACGACGTGCATCCCGCCGGACTTCTCCACCCGCACGACCGCGCCGACCCAGCCGGTCTCGACGTCCTCGACCACCAGCCCCTCGTCGGCGGGCACCTGCCGGGGCGCCGGGCGGCGAGCCTGCACGCGAACGGCCCATGGCCGCGGGTCCCGCGGGTCGCGCGTCCCGCCCAGGACGTCCGGGCCGTACCGGTCGCCCCACGCGCCAGCGGCGGCGCGGCGGTCGTCGTCGGGCGAGGGCACGCGTGCACTCTAGACGGGAGGTCCGAGCCCCACCTCGCCGCCGCTCGACGTGTCCGGGCGGGGGGCGTCGTAGGATTAGCACTCGGGTGGTGGGAGTGCCACCCGCGGCAGGGCTGGCGGCGGAGGGGAGGCGCGTTGAGCGAGGACCGCAGGCTCGAGGTGCTCCGGGCCATCGTCGACGACTACGTGCGCACGCGCGAGCCCGTCGGGTCGCGCACGCTCGTCGAGCGGCACGGGCTGGGCGTCTCGCCGGCCACGATCCGCAACGACATGGCCGCGCTCGAGGACGCCGGCCTCATCGCTCAGCCGCACACGTCGGCGGGCCGCGTGCCGACCGACAAGGGCTACCGGCTGTTCGTCGACCGGCTGTCGCACGTCAAGCCCCTGTCGCCGGCCGAGCAGCGGGCCATCCACGCCTTCCTCGAGGACGCGGTGGACCTGGACGACGTGGTCGACCGCTCCGTCCGTCTCCTTGCCCAGCTCACGCACCAGGTCGCCGTGGTCCAGTACCCCTCGCTGCGCCGCTCCGCCCTGCGACACCTCGAGCTCGTGCCGATGAGTCCCGAGCGCCTCCTCATGGTGATCATCACGGAGACCGGCCGCGTCGAGCAGCGGGTCCTCGAGGTGCCGGACGGCCTCCCGGAGCACACGATCGGCGAGCTGCGCGCGCGGCTCAACGCGTCGGTGGCGGGCCGCCGGCTCGCCGACATCAGCGAGCCGCTCGACGCGGTGGTCCAGGCATTCCCGGTCGGGGACCAGGAGTTCGTCCGCCGCGTGGCGTGCGTCCTGTCCGAGACGCTCGGCGAGACCACCGAGGAGCGCATCGTCATGGCGGGCACGGCGAACCTGGCTCGCAGCGGCCTGGACTTCGCGCACACCATCCGTCCCGTCCTGGAGGCGCTCGAGGAGCAGGTGGTGCTGCTCAACCTCCTGAGCGAGATGGCCGAGGACGCGGCCGGCGTCGCCGTCCGGATCGGTCACGAGAACGAGCACGCGGGCCTGGCCGAGACGTCGATCGTGGCCGCGAGCTACGGCTCGGGCGGTCAGCCGGTGGCGCGCATCGGCTCGCTCGGTCCGACGCGGATGGACTACGCGGGCACCATCTCGTCCGTGCGGGCGGTCGCGCGCTACCTCTCCCGGATCCTCGCCGGATGACGTCGAACCGTGCGCGGGCGTTCCCGCGCTCCGCGCCCGCCACCGTTCCCGCCCGTCCCCGACCCCTGGTGAGCCTTGGTGAACACTGACTACTACGACATCCTCGGGGTCTCGCGCGACGCGAGCCCCGAGGAGATCAAGCGTGCCTACCGACGCCTCGCGCGCCAGTACCACCCGGACGTCGCGGACGGCGAGGACGCCGAGGAGCAGTTCAAGGAGGTCACGCGCGCGTACGAGGTGCTCTCGAACCCCGAGAAGCGTCAGATGTACGACGCGGGCGTGGACCCGGCCGCGCCGGGCGGCGGCCAGGCGGGCTTCGGCGCCGGGTTCGGGTTCCAGGACATCTTCGAGACGTTCTTCGGCGGCCAGACCGCCCGGCGCGGTCCGATGCCCCGTGCGCGCCGCGGCCAGGACGCGCTGGTGCGGCTCGACGTCGACCTGGCCGAGGCCGCGTTCGGCGTGCACCGCGAGCTCCAGGTCGACACCGCCGTGACCTGCCCGACGTGCCAGGGCACCTGCTGCCGGCCCGGCACCGCCCCGAAGACCTGCGAGGTCTGCGGCGGTCACGGCACGGTGCAGCGGGTGGCCCGCTCGTTCCTCGGCCAGGTCATGACGTCTAGCCCGTGCCCGACCTGCCACGGCTTCGGGACCGTCATCCCCGATCCGTGCCCGGAGTGCTCGGGCGAGGGCCGGGTCCGCGCGCGCCGCACGCTCTCGGTGGACGTCCCGGCAGGCGTCGAGACGGGCACCCGGATCAAGCTGCCGGGCCAGGGCGAGGTGGGTCCGGCGGGTGGGCCGCCCGGCGACGTGTACCTCGAGGTTCGCGAGCGTCCGCACCCGACGCTCGTGCGGCAGGGCGACGACCTGCACTGCTCCCTGCCGCTGCCGATGACGGCGGCCGCCCTCGGCACGGTCGTGGCGCTGGAGACGCTCGACGGGACCCGGGAGATCGACATCCGGCCCGGGACGCAGCCGGGCGAGGTCGTGACCGTCCGCGGGCTCGGCGTGGGCCACCTGCGCGGGGCCGGACGGGGTGACCTGCTCGTGCACGTCGACGTGCAGGTGCCTGCGGCCCTCGACGAGGAGCAGGAGCGCCTGCTCCGCGAGCTCGCGGCCCTGCGGGGCGAGGAGCGGCCCGAGCCGCGGCTGGCGCCCGCGCAGGCGGGGATGTTCGCCAAGCTGCGCGACAAGCTCGCGGGGCGGTGAGTCGGTGAGCGCGCCCGTCTTCCTGGCCGAGGCCGGCACGCTCGACGGCTTCGGCCCGGGCTCCGCCTACGTCCTCGACGGCGCGGAGGCGCGGCACGCGGGCGTCGTCCAGCGACGGCGCGCGGGGGAGCGCATCGACGTGGCCGACGGCGCCGGCGTGCGGCTCGAGTGCGTCATCGCCTCCGTCGAGCCGGGGCGGCTCGAGCTAGACGTCCTCGGGCGCCTGGACGAGCCGGCGCACCCGGTCCGGCTCGTGCTCGCCCAGGCCCTGGCCAAGGGCGACCGGGACGAGATGGCCGTGGAAGCGGCGACCGAGGTCGGCGTCGACGAGGTGGTGCCCTGGCAGGCGGACCGGTCGGTCGTCGTCTGGCGCGGGGAGCGGACGGCCAAGAGCCGTGCCCGCTGGCTGGCGACCGTCCGGGAGGCGACCAAGCAGTCGCGTCGGGCGCGGTTGCCGCAGGTCGCGCACGCCGTGGACACCGCCGGCCTGGTCGCCCGGACGCGCACCGTCGTCGGCGGGGGTGGCGCGGTGCTCGTCCTCGACGCTGCGGGCAGCGTCCCGCTGGGGGCGGCGTCGCTTCCGGACGGCGCGGCGCCCGCCGAGGTCGTCGTCGTCGTCGGGCCGGAGGGCGGGATCGCCGAGCGTGAGCTGACCGCGCTGGCCGACGCCGGCGCTCAGCTCACGCGCCTGGGCCCGACCGTGCTACGGACCTCGACGGCCGGGCCGGTCGCGCTCGGGGTCCTCGCGCAGCGCCTCGGGCGCTGGGCCTGAGGCGCTGCGCTCAGGAGACGGTGAAGGTCACCTCGACGAGGTTCAGCGGCTCGCCGCCGGCGTCGCCCTCGCCCATGCCCGGCTCCCAGACCTGCACGGTGTACTCGCCCGGCTCGAGCTCCACCTCGAAGGTGTAGGGCCCGACCTCGCCGTTCGCACCGGCGGTCGTGAACCCCTCGGCGACGACATCGTCGGCCCCCGCCGGCGTCACCCGGTACAGGAGCGTGCCCTCGAAGCCGGTGCCCTCGCCGGTGACCGTCACGGACGGACCCGCGACCTCGGCGCCTGCGGTCGGCGCGGTGATGGAGTTCGGCCCGCTCACGGAGGTCGCCGCCCCCGTCTCCTCGGGCTCTGACGTCGCCGTGGGCATCGGGTCCTCGGGCTCGGCGGACCCGGTGGAGTCGTCGGGCGCCGTCTCGGCGGGATCCGCGTCGTCCCCCGTCCGGCACCCGGCCAGGAGGCCGACCGAGAGGACGACGGCCAGACCCGCCGCCGCCACGCTCCCTGCTCGCCGCATGTGCGCCCCCTTCGTCGGCCTCATCCTCGCAGGTGCCGCGGACCCGGTCGCACTACCCTGGCGGCATGTCGTCCGCCGAGAACCGGCTCACGGTGCCGGACTGCCTCTTCTGCCGCATCGTCGCCGGCGAGGTCCCGGCCGACGTCGTCGCCCGCTCCGAGCGCGCCGTCGCCTTCCGGGACATCAACCCGCAGGCCCCGCTGCACGTGCTCGTCGTCCCCACGGACCACCACGTCGACGTCGCGCAGCTCGCCGCAGTCGACGCGGCCCTGCTGGCCGACGTCGTCGCCCTCGCGCACGAGGTCGCCGAGGCCGAGGCGGACGGGGCCTACCGCCTGATCTTCAACACGGGCGCGGAGGCGGGGCAGTCCGTCTTCCACGTGCACGCCCACGTCATCGGTGGGCGCCGGCTCGGCTGGTCGCCCGCCTGAATCTCCCGCGAGGACCTGCGGGCGGCCCGACTACGATGGGGATCCCACCCGCACCAGTGAGGAGACGCGCGGCCGACGGCCGCTGCCCATGGCAGACACGACAAGCCGCCGTGGCCCCGTCCAGGACAGGGCCGACGAGGTCGAGAACCGGATCATCGTGCCCGCGCACGTGCCCGCCGTCGCCGTGCTCGGTCCGGGCGACGAGGTGCTGCGCGCCGTCGAGGCGGGGTTCCCGGGCGTCCGGATCCACGCCCGAGGGGACCAGATCACGCTGCGCGGCGCCGCGGCAGACGTCGGCCTGGTCACCAGGCTGCTCGACGAGCTCCTCGAGGTCGTCGCCTCGGGCACGCCGCTGAGCCCCGACGTCGTCGCGCGCTCCGTGCGGATGCTCACGGCCGCCACCGCGGCGCGCCCGGCCGAGGTGCTCACCCAGAACATCCTGTCGAGCCGCGGGAGGACGATCCGCCCCAAGACCGTCGGCCAGAAGCGCTACGTCGACGCGATCGACCAGCACACCATCACGTTCGGCATCGGACCGGCCGGCACCGGCAAGACGTACCTCGCCATGGCCAAGGCCGTGCAGGCGCTCCAGGCCAAGCAGGTGAACCGGATCCTGCTGACGCGCCCGGCCGTCGAGGCGGGCGAGCGGCTCGGCTTCCTCCCGGGCACGCTCAGCGACAAGATCGACCCGTACCTGCGCCCGCTGTACGACGCGCTGCACGACATGGTCGATCCGGACTCGATCCCGCGGCTCATCGAGGCCGGGACGATCGAGGTCGCCCCGCTGGCCTACATGCGTGGGCGCACGCTCAACGACGCCTTCATCATCCTGGACGAGGCCCAGAACACCTCGAGCGACCAGATGAAGATGTTCCTGACCCGGCTCGGCTTCGGCTCGCGGATGGTCGTGACCGGCGACGTCACTCAGGTCGACCTGCCCGGCGGCACCACGTCGGGCCTGCGCGTGGTCGAGGAGATCCTCACGGGCGTGGACGACGTCGCCTTCTGCCGGCTGACCTCCGAGGACGTCGTCCGGCACCGCCTGGTGGGGGACATCATCGACGCGTACGCGGTGTGGGACACCCGCCGCACCGAGGCCGGAGCGCCCGCGCGGCCGGCGCGTCCCGAGCGAGGCGGAGCCCGATGAGCGTCGAGGTCAACAACGAGTCCGGGCACGAGCTGGACGAGGCCGAGTTCGCCGCGCTCGCCCGCCACGTGCTCGACGCGATGCACGTCCACCCGGGCAGCGAGCTGTCGATCCTCATGGTCACCCCCGAGGTCATGAGCGAGCTGCACGTGCAGTGGATGGACGAGCCGGGCCCGACCGACGTGCTCTCCTTCCCGATGGACGAGCTGCGTCCCGGCAGCGAGGGTGAGCCGACGCCGGCCGGCCTGCTGGGGGACGTCGTGCTCTGCCCGGAGGTCGCCGCGAAGCAGGCCCTCGACGCCGGGCACTCGACCGCCGAGGAGCTCCTGCTGCTCACGGTGCACGGCATCCTGCACCTGCTGGGGTTCGACCACGCGGAGCCGGAGGAGGAGAAGGAGATGTTCGGCCTGCAGCGCCAGCTGCTGCTGACCTTCCTCGCCGGCCGATGAACGACGCCCCTGTCGCCCTGCTCCTGACGGCGGCCGTCGCGGCGACCCTGCTCGCCGCCCTGCTCTCGGCGGGTGAGACGGCGGTGCTGCGGACGGGCCGCTCGGCCTGGCTCGCCGGCCACCCTCAGCGCCGCGCCTCGCGAGTGCCG
>JAEZZV010000186.1 GCA_023418375.1 Actinomycetes bacterium
GGGTCGGGCCGCGCCCGACGCCGGGCCCGGACCTCACGCCCGACGGCGTCCTGCGCACCGGCCTCGCGGACGGCCGCCACGCAGGCCCGTGCGCGGACGTGTTCGCGCCGCTCCCGGCCGACGTGGAGGCCTGGGGCTGAGCCGGCCGTGCCCGCGCCTCAGGGGCGGGCGGCGAAGCGCTCGAGCAGCTCGGCGTTCCCGGAGACGATGAGGATGTCGTTCGCGGAGATCCGGGTGCCCGGCGTCGCGTACACGAACTCCTCGCCCGGTGGCTTCACGCCGATCACGGTGACGCCGTAGCGCTTGCGGATCTGCGACTGCTCGAGCGTGAAGCCCTGGGTCTCGCGCGGGGGGCGCATCTTGACGATCGTGAAGTCGTCCTCGACCTCGATGTAGTCGAGCAGCTTTCCGCTGACCAGGTGCGCGACCCGGTTGCCGGCGTCCGCCTCGGGGAGCACGACGTGGTGCACACCGATGCGGTGCAGGATGCGCGAGTGCTCGGTCGAGATGGCCTTCGCCCAGATCTGCGGTACGCCCGCGTCCACCAGGTTGCCCGCGATGAGCACGCTCGCCTCGAGCGACGTGCCCACGCCGACCACGGCCACCGGGAAGTCGTGCACGCCGAGCTGCTCGAGCGCGTCCGGGTTCGTGCAGTCGGCCTCGACGAGCGGGAACCGGCCCGTGAACTGCGCGACGATGTCGGGCGAGCGCTCGGCGGCCAGCACGTCGTGGCCCAGGCGCTCGAGCGTCAGCGCGATCGCGGAGCCGAACCGGCCGAGGCCGACGACGAGTGTCCCGGAGGTCCGCTGCTTCTCCTTCTCCGCTTTCGCCTGCCGGCCGGTGAACGGCGGGTGCGGCGCGGGGCGGGGTGCGACGTCAGCCAATGATCGGCCTCTCCTCGGGGTAGCGGATCACCCGGCGCCGGTCGCGCAGGGCGAGGGCCGCTGCCACGGTGATTGTGCCCGTCCGGCCGGCGAACATGAGGGCGGCCAGCACGTACTTCGCGGAGTCCGGGAGCCCGGGCGTGATGCCGGTGCTCAGGCCCACGGTCGCGAACGCCGAGATCACCTCGAACAGGACCCTGTCGAGCGACAGGCCCGTGATCTCGAGCACCAGCAGCGTGGCGACGAGCACCAGGGCGGTGCCGACCATCGTGACCGCGACCGCCAGGCGCAGGGTCTCGCGCGGGATCCGCCGGCCGAACGCCTCCATGTCCCGGTCGCCCCGGGCCTCGGAGACGATCGCCAGCAGCAGGATCGCGAACGTGGTGACCTTGATGCCGCCCGCGGTCGACGCGCTGCCACCACCGACGAACATCACGGCGTCGGTGAGCAGCCAGCTCGCCTCGTGCATCTCGCCGACGTCGATCGTCGACAGGCCGCCCGAGCGGGGCATCACGCCCGCGAAGACCGACGCCAGGATCCGCTCGTGCAGGGGGAGCCCGCCGAGGGTGCCCTCGTTCGTCCACTCCATCGCGCCGAGCAGGAGCGTCGTCGCCCCCAGCACCGCGAGGGACGTCGTGATGGTCAGCTTGCTGTGCAGCGTCAGGTGGTGGAACCGCCAGCCCTTCCGGGCGAGATTGAAGATCACCGGGAAGCCGAGGGAGCCGACGAACACGCCGAGCGCGATGGGCAGGCACACCCACCAGTCGCCGACGTAGGGGACCAGGCCCTCCGGCGTGGGCACGAAGCCCGCGTTGTTGAACGACGAGACGGAGTAGAAGACGCCGTGCCAGACCGCCTCGCCGGTGCTCTCGTGGAGCATGAGGAACCGCGGGATGAGCAGCGCCGCGATCCCGCCCTGGATGGTCAGCGACGTGATGACGACGACGCGGATGAGCGAGCCGACCTCGCCCAGCCCGCGGCTGCCGACCTCGGACTGCGCGAGCAGCTTCTGCGTCAGGCCGATGCGGCGCGACACCGCCAGGCCCAGGATCGAGGCCAGGGTCATCACGCCCAGGCCACCGATCCAGATCGCCAGCAGGATGACCGCCTGCCCGAACGTCGACCAGTGCGTGCCGGTGTCGACCACCGTCAGGCCCGTGACGCACACCGCCGAGACGGCCGTGAACAGCGTGTCGACGAAGCTGGCGTGGCGCTCGCCGTCGGCGGTGGCTGCCGGCAGCCAGAGCAGGCCGGTGAAGATCGCGATGATGCCCGCGAACGCCACGAGGGTGAGCCGGGCCGGCGATCGTCTCGCGGCCTCGTCCACCATCTCGCGGACCGCGGCGACCGGTCGCGGGACCTCCATCGCCACCTCCTGTGCCGTCCAACTCTGGCACACCGGTGGGCGGGGTGACGCGGGCGCCCGGATCGGCGGTTACCGTGCGTGCATGTCAGCTCGCCGGCGAGCGGGGGAGCGGACGACCACCCGGGTCGTGTGGTCGCCCGCGCTCCTGGGCTACGACTTCGGGGTCCGGCACCCGATGACGCCCGTCCGGCTCGACCTGACGTTCCGGCTCGCGGAGCTGCTGGGCGTGCTCGACCGGCCCGGCGTGGAGGTGGTCGGGGCCGAGCCCGCCGACGACGCCGTGCTCGCCACGGCCCACACCCCCGACTACATCGAGGCGGTGCGGCTGGCGGGGACCGACGGCGTACCCGACGAGGCGCGCGGCCTCGGCACCGAGGACGACCCGGTGTTCCCCGGCATGCACGACGCCGCGGCTCGCCTGGTGACCGGCAGCGTCGAGTCGGCGCTCGCCGTCTGGCACGGGCGGGTGCGGCACGCGGTCAACCTGGCCGGCGGCATGCACCACGCGATGCCCGACCGTGCGTCGGGCTTCTGCGTCTACAACGACGCGGTCGCGGCGATCCGGGCGGTGCTCGCCGACGGCGCGACGCGCGTCGCCTACCTGGACCTCGACGCCCACCACGGCGACGGCGTCGAGCGCGCGTTCTGGGACGACCCGCGGGTGCTGACCGTGTCGGTCCACGAGAGCGGGACGACCCTGTTCCCCGGGACGGGTCACCCGGCCGACATCGGCGGGCCGCACGCCCAGGGCAGCGCCGTCAACGTGGCGCTGCCGGCGGGGACGTCCGACGTCGGGTGGCTCCGGGCCGTGCAGTCGGTGGCGCTGCCGGTGGTGCGGGCCTTCGAGCCCGAGCTGCTGGTCAGCCAGCACGGCTGCGACGCTCACGCGAACGACCCGCTGACCAACCTGGCGGTGTCCGTCGACGCCCTGCGCGCGGCGGCGCTCGCGGTGCACGACCTCGCCCACGACGTCGCGCACGGGCGGTGGCTCGCGCTGGGCGGCGGGGGGTACGCCATCGTGCAGGTGGTGCCCCGGATCTGGACGCACGTGCTGGCGATCGCCGCGCACGCGCCGATCGACGTCGCGACGCCGGTGCCGCAGGCGTGGCGCGAGCACGTGGAGTCGACGCTGGGCCCGCCCGCGCCCGAGCTCATGGGCGACGGGGACGCCGGCGGCGACCCGGCCCCGTGGTCGGCCGGCTACGACCCGGCCAGCCCGCTCGACCGGTCGCTGCTGGCGACGCGCAAGCACGTCTTCGACTGGCACGGCCTGGACGCCCTCTACGACTGAGCCCTGGCGCTACGCCGTCCGGGTGAATCGGGACACATCCGTCACTCCTGTCACTCTGGTCACCCCTTTCACACGCGTGTCGCGAGCCCCTAGGGTGTGCGACAGCGCGGCGTGGGCCGCGCTGTCTGTCGTCCGGACGACCGGGCGGCCCCCAGGACGGATGTGACGAGGATGAGCGCGGCTGGCGAGCGCATGCGGTACCTGACCGTGGCCGAGGTGGCCGAGCTCATGCGCCTCTCCCGGATGACGGTCTACCGCCTGGTGCACGGCGGCGAGCTGCCCGCCGTGCGCGTGGGCCGGTCGTTCCGCGTGCCGCAGGACGCGCTCGACGCCTACCTGCGCTCGCACTCGGTCGAGGGCCTCGCCGACGACGGCCGGGACGAGGGTCGGCTCTCCTCCTGACGGTCCGGCGACCGTCGTCGGACCCCGGGGACCTCCGCCGGACGCAGCACTCGCGCGAACCCGGTAGAGTTGCGGGCGGACTTCTCCCGAACGCGGGGGACCGGTACGGCGACGTCGGCCGGGGCACCGCGTGAAGAATCGAACGAGCGAGGACACACGTGGGCTCCGTCATCAAGAAGCGCCGCAAGCGCATGGCCAAGAAGAAGCACCGCAAGCTGCTGCGCAAGACGCGTCACCAGCGTCGCAACAAGAAGTGATCTGACGCGCGGCAGTGCGGACGGGCTCGGCACCGACGGTGCCGGGCCCGCGTCGTACCCGGCCGCGTCCGCGTGGAGGTTCCCATGGCCTGGTACGACGACGGCACGCTGCGGTTCGCCCTGGGTGTGGAGGACACGTTCATCCCCCAGACGCCGTTCCGCGAGCGGGTGCTCGACGAGTACGAGATGACGCAGCACTACCAGCACTGGCACGCGGACCTCGGTCTCGCCGCCGAGTCGGGGGCCTCGATGGTCCGCTGGGGCATCCCCTGGTACCGCGTGAACCCGGCGCCGGGGGGCTGGGACTGGACCTGGCTCGACCGCGTCGCCGAGCGGTTCTCCGAGCTCCGCCTGACGCCGATCGTCGACCTCATGCACTACGGCACCCCGACGTGGCTCGACAACGAGTTCGCGAACGCGTCGTACCCCGAGCGGGTCGCCGAGTACGCGGTCGCCGTCGCCCAGCGCTACCGCGGGACGTTCGACGTGTTCACGCCGCTGAACGAGCCGCTGCTCAACGCGCTCTACTGCGGCCAGTACGGCTACTGGCCGCCCTACCTGCGCGGCCACGACGGGTTCGTGCAGGTCGTGCGCGCGCTGACCCGCGGCATCGTCGCCACGCAGCACGGCATCGCCGAGGTGAACCCGGACGCGACGTTCGTGCACGTGGAGGCGTCGTCCCGGTTCACCGGCGTCGAGGGCGACGAGATCACCCACCTGCGCCACCGCGGCTACCTGATCGAGGACCTGGTCACCGGACGCGTGGACGCCGACCACCCGCTGGCGGCGTACCTGGCCGAGCACCGGTTCGGCGACGACACCCTGGCCTGGTTCGCGGCGCACCCCGCCGTCCCCGACGTCATGGGCGTGAACTACTACCCCGGCGTCTCGAGCGAGCACGTGGTGCCCGGCGACCCGCGCGACGGCAGCCCGGCGAAGCCGCGCGAGAAGGTCGACGAGGGCGCCGAGGGTCTGGCGGGCGTGCTCACCGGGTTCGCCGAGCGGTACGGGCGCCCGGTCATGCTCACCGAGACCGCGAGCGGCCGCACCGTCGAGGACCGGATCGCCTGGCTGGACGCGTCTGTGGCCTGCGTGCGCGACCTGCGTGCGGGCGGGCTGCCGGTGGTCGGCTACACGTGGTGGGCCTTGTTCGACTGGTACGGCTGGGACTGGCGCGACGGCGGCTCGCTCGAGCAGTTCCACGTGCCGCTCGGTCTGTGGCAGCTCGTGCCCGACGGCGCGGGCGTCCTCCAGCGGGTCCGCACGCCCTTGGCCGACCGCTTCCGGGAGCACGCGACGGCCTGACGGCGCCGGGTCGCGGCGTCAGGCGGCGAGGCGGCGGCGGAGGGTCCGGCG
>JAEZZV010000192.1 GCA_023418375.1 Actinomycetes bacterium
CCGCCACCCCGACCGGCGCGCCTGCCGGGGCCCCCGGCTACGCGGCCGCCCCGCCCTTCGGCGCTCCGCAGGGCATGCCGCCGCAGGGCATGGCCCCGCAGGGCATGGCCCCGCAGGGGGGGATGACCCCCGGCTACGCCGGGACGCCCGCGCCCAAGTCCAACAAGGTCCTGTGGATCGTCCTGATCATCATCGGCGTCGTGCTGCTCGGCGGTCTCGTCGTGTTCCTGATCCTCAGGGCCGCCCAGGACACCGTGGAGAACATCAACGACGACGTCACGGACATCGTCGACGACGTCTCGGACGACCTGGACAACCTCGACGACGTCACGGGCGACGACCCGATGAGCTTCGGCGACGACCCGCAGCTCGACGAGCTCTACACGGCCTGCGGCGCCGGCGACTGGCAGGCGTGCGACGACCTGTACGACTCGGCGCCGCCGGACTCGGAGTACTTCGAGTTCGCCGACACGTGCGGCGGCCAGTGGGACGCCAACACGACCACGTACTGCGTCGAGGCCATGGCTGAGGGCGACGACGGAGAGGCCGCGGCGACCTACACGGGCGCCGAGGTGATCTACTTCGACGCGCTCCAGGCGGCCTGTGCGGCGGAGAACTGGGCTGCGTGCGACGACCTCTACTGGGCGACGCCGTCCGGCTCGGACTACGAGACCTTCGGTGACACGTGCGGTCTCCGGAACGAGGGAGCCGGCCTGTGCATCGACGAGTTCGGCGACGGCGTCGACCCTGGTGAGCCGATGGCTCGCGGTTCCAACCCCGGGCTCGACGCCCTGTGGGTCGCCTGCGAGGGCGGCGACACGGAGTCGTGCGAGCTGCTCTACTGGGAGTCCCCGTCGGGCTCCGAGTACGAGACCTTCGCCCAGGCCAACCGCTGAGGTAGCCCGGGCCTGACGCCGAGGGCCCGGGAGCGACGACGTGGTCGCTCCCGGGCCCTCGTCGTGCCACGCGCTACAGTGTCGCCATGTCCCCGCGCGGACTCCTCCTTCTCCGCCGCGGCGAGGCCTAGGACCGGTCCCTCGCCGCGGAGGTCGGTTGTGCCGGTCAACCGCCCGCACCGACGAGGAGAAGGACCGACCATGAACCACGCATCAGGCTCTACCCGCACGCCCGGCGACAGGTCAGGGGCCGCGGCCATCGGAACGGGGCACGTCACCCCGTACCAGGTGCGCACCGCGCAGCGCCCGTCCCCGGTGGCTGTGCACCGTTACCGCCCCTTCCACGAGCAGCTCGAGGTGGAGCTGCCCGACCGCACGTGGCCGGGCCGCCGGATGACGTCGGCGCCCCGGTGGTGCGCGGTCGACCTGCGGGACGGCAACCAGGCCCTCATCGAGCCGATGAACCCCGAGCGCAAGCTGCGACTGTTCGAGCTGCTCGTCGACATGGGCTACAAGGAGATCGAGGTCGGCTTCCCCTCGGCGTCGCAGACCGACTTCGACTTCGTCCGGATGCTGATCGAGGAGAACCGGATCCCCGACGACGTCGTCATCCAGGTCCTGACCCAGTCCCGTGAGCACCTGATCGAGCGCACCTACGAGGCGATCAGCGGCGCGAAGCAGGCGATCGTCCACCTGTACAACTCGACCTCGATCCTGCAGCGCGAGGTGGTGTTCCGCACCGACGTCGACGGCGTGCTGGACCTGGCGACCTCGGGTGCACAGCTCTGCAAGAAGTACGAGGAGATGGTGCCGGGCACCGAGGTCTACTACGAGTACTCCCCGGAGTCCTTCACGGGGACCGAGCTCGAGGTCGCCGTGCGCGTCTGCAACGCGGTCCTCGACGTCTGGGAGCCGACCGCCGAGCGCAAGGTGATCATCAACCTGCCGGCGACGGTCGAGATGGCCACGCCCAACGTGTACGCGGACGCGATCGAGTGGATGTCCCGGAACCTGCGCTACCGCGAGAACGTCGTCCTCTCCCTGCACCCGCACAACGACCGCGGGACCGCCGTCGCCGCGGCCGAGCTCGGCTTCCTCGCCGGCGCCGACCGCATCGAGGGCTGCCTGTTCGGCAACGGGGAGCGCACCGGCAACGTCTGTCTCGTGACGCTGGGCATGAACCTGGCCAGCCAGGGCATCGACCCGGAGATCGACCTCACGGACATCGACCGGGTGCGTCGCACGGTCGAGTACTGCACGCAGCTGCCCGTGCACGACAGGCACCCCTACGGCGGGGACCTGGTCTTCACCGCCTTCTCGGGCTCGCACCAGGACGCCATCAAGAAGGGCTTCGAGGCGATGGCGGCGCGCGCGGCGGCACAGGGCGTCGGCGTCGACGAGCTGACCTGGGCGGTGCCGTACCTGCCGATCGACCCGCGCGACGTCGGCCGGACCTACGAGGCGGTCATCCGGGTCAACAGCCAGTCGGGCAAGGGCGGCATGGCCTACCTGATGAAGACCGACCACCACCTCGACCTGCCGCGGCGCCTCCAGATCGAGTTCTCCCGGGTCGTCCAGGAGCACACCGACGCGCGGGGCGGGGAGGTGTCCTCGGCCGACCTCTGGCGGATGTTCACCGACGAGTACCTGCCGGCGACCCCCGACAGCGGGCTCGAGCCGTGGGGGCGCTTCTCGCTGCGCAGCAGCGAGGTCGTCTCCACCGAGGCGGCGCCGGCCCGACTGTCGGCCGCGATCGTCGACGGCGGGGCCGAGGTGACCGTCTCCGGCGAGGGGAACGGCCCGATCGCGGCGTTCGTCGCGGCGCTCGGCCCGCGCGCCGGGCGCGTCGAGGTCCTCGACTACGCCGAGCACGCCCTGTCGACCGGCGAGGACGCGGTCGCGGCCGCGTACGTCGAGTGCCTGGTCGGCGACGACGTGCTCTGGGGCGTCGGCATCGACCCGTCGATCACGACCGCCTCGTTCAAGGCGATCATCTCGGCCGTCAACCGGGCCCAGCGGTAGGGCGGTATCTCCCTTTCGCCCCCTCCTGCGCGGTAGCGTCGTCCCAGAGCCGCGCGGGAGGGGGGGCCTGGTGGAGCCCGTCGTCATCGGCGCCGTGGTGGTGCTGTCGCTGCTCGCCATGGTGCTCGCTTTCCGCTTCGCCTCGCAGTACGGGGCGCCGATCAAGGACGGCATCCCGGCGACCGCGCTGCTGCGCGGGTACGCCGGGACCGGGACGACCATCAGCTCGCCGAACACGGGCCCCGAGGCGCCCGTGTACCGGCTCGACCTCCTCGTGTCGCCGCCGTCCGGGACGCCGTTCGAGACGCAGGTGAAGCAGCCGGTCCCGCGCATCGTGCTGCCGTTCTTCCTGCCGGGGATCCACGTGCCCGTCGACATCGACCCGAAGAACCCGACGCGCGTGAAGGTCGCCTTCCAGCGCTACGAGCCGGGGCAGGCGGCGGTGTCGATCGGTGGCGCGGCGGGTGCCGCCGCGGGTGGGCCCGGTATCACGGTCACCGTCCAGGGCGGGGCCGTGTCCGGGGTCGACGACCTGGTCGGCGCCCTGCGCAGCGGCGCGTTGCCGACGGAGCGGGGGAGCGCGGCCGAGCTGCTGCGGTCAGGGGCGCGCGGGACCGCCGAGGTCGTGCAGGCGATGCCGCTCGGCAAGAAGACCGTCGACGTCGACCCCACCTGTCCGCCGGCCAACCGCGAGGACCCGATCTGGGTCCTCACCCTCACCGTCGAGCTGCCCGGCGAGGCACCGTTCCCGGCGGTCGTCGGCCACCGCGTGCCGCGGGCGCGCGTCGCCGACGTCGTGCCGGGGCTGCGCGTTCCCGTGGCGGTCGACCTGGCCGACCGCCACGGCAAGGTGGCCGTGGACTGGGACGCGGTGCGCTGAGGGCCGCTCAGCGCTTCTTGTCGGGGCGCCTGCGGTAGTCGCGCTGGCGCTGCTTCCAGACGGCCGTCATCTCCGCACGCAGCCGCGCGTCGGTCCGGGCAGCCTGGTGCTGGGCCTCCCGCAGCAGCTTGCGGTAGCTGGCCAGGCGGCGCTCCGGCAGCTCGCCCGAGGCCACCGCCGCCAGCACTTCGCAGCCGGGCTCGCCCTCGTGTGCGCAGTCGGCGAAACGGCAGTGCGCCGCAAGGGCCTCCACCTCGGGGAAGACGTCCTCGAGCGCGTCGGTCCCCGCCAGGCCGATGGTGCGCATCCCGGGGGTGTCGAGGATCGCGCCGCCGCCCGGTACGAGGTGCAGCTCGCGCGTGACGGTCGTGTGTCGTCCCTTGCCGTCCGAGCGCAGCGCGCGCGTGCGCATCGTCTCGCCGCCGACCAGCGCGTTGAGCAGCGTCGACTTGCCGACGCCGGACGCGCCAAGCAGCGCCATCGTCGCCCCGGCAGCGAGCCGTGCCCGGATCGGGTCCAGACCGACGCCGTCGGGCGCGGCGACGGCGAGCACCGTCGCACCCGGTGCCAGCGCCTGCGCGTCGGCGGCCCGGGCGTCGGCGTCGGGGACGAGATCGGCCTTGGTGAGGACGACGAGTGGCTCGGCGCCCGAGGACCACGCGAGCGCGAGGAGGCGCTCGAGGCGGCCCGGGTCCGGGTCGGGCGCGAGGCCTTCGACGACGGCCACGAGGTCGGCATTCGCCGCCAGCACCTGTCCGCGCGACGAGCCGTCGACCTGGGCCCGCACGACGCTGGTGCGGCGCGGGAGCACCTCGGCCACGGCGATGTCGGGGACGGGGGTCAGCAGGACCCAGTCGCCGGCGACGGGCGCGGCCGTGGGATCGGTCCGGTGCAGGCGCCGGACGGCGGCGCCCCAGGGCGCGGTGACGACGTCGGGCATCCCGGCCGGTCCGGGGACGAGGACGTCACAGGCGCCCGCGTCGGCGCGGCAGACGCGGCCGACGACGGTGGCGCCCGCGGAGCTCCGGTCCAGGGCCGCCGCCCAGGCGGCGTCCCAGCCGAGCAGGGTGAGCAGGGGGTCGGTCGGACCGGCGGTCGCCGGTCCGGGGGAAGGCTGAAGGGACTGCAACGGGGTGGTCCTCTCGGGACCCCTGGCCTCAGCGGCGCAGGGCGTGGATGGATGACGGCGCGGTGCAGCGCTGGACCGGCATGGCCGTCACCTCCTCACGCGTGGTCCGCCCGGGGCTGCCGGACGGCGTGATCAGGCTAGGGTCGCGCACCCCCGCGGGTCATGGTCTTTTCCGCATGCCTCCCCAGATCTCCATGAGTGCTCCACAGGCCACCGACGCGGCGGCCCTCGGTCGTCGGGGCAGTGGGGGAGAATGGCCGGGTGAGCCTGTACCGCGACGAGGCGATCGTCCTGCGCACCCACAAGCTGGGTGAGGCCGACCGCATCGTCACGCTCCTCACCAGGGCCAACGGCAAGGTGCGCGCGGTGGCCAAGGGGGTGCGGCGGACGTCGTCCCGGTTCGGCTCGCGGCTGGAGCCCTTCATGGTCGTCGACGCACAGCTGTACACGGGTCGCAACCTCGACATCGTCACGCAGGTCGAGACGGTGGCGGCGTACGCCGGGCCCGTGAGCGCCGACTATGCGCTCTACACGGCAGGCACGGCGATGCTCGAGACGGCCGAGCGCCTCGTCGAGGCCGAGCGCGAGCCGGCGGTGCAGCAGTACCTGCTGCTCGTCGGAGCCGTCCGCGCGCTGGCCGAGCGCGCCCACGACCCCGGGCTCGTGCTGGACGCCTACCTCCTGCGCGCGCTTGCCGTCGCCGGCTGGGCGCCGTCGTTCACGGACTGCGCCCGGTGCGGCACCCCCGGTCCGCACCGCGCCTTCGCCGTCGCCTCGGGCGGCGCCGTGTGCGCGGCGTGCCGTCCCCCGGGCGCGGCGGCCCCGGCCCCGGCGCACCCACCCGCGCGCCGCGTCCGGTCCGTGTCGG
>JAEZZV010000197.1 GCA_023418375.1 Actinomycetes bacterium
CACCGGCGCAGCCGGGTGCGCACGTCGTCGGCGTTCGCGCAGTCCCACGCGGGCGAGGCGGCGACCGTGACGGCCGGGTCCACGCAGACCTCGACGTCGTCGGCCAGGAGTTCCAGGGCGCGGGCGCGGGCGTAGAGCTCGGCGGACGTCATCGGCTCACCTCAGAACCAGTTCATGGGGTTGAGGGGGGACTCCTTGACGTCGTCGAGGCGGTCGCCGACCCAGTCCGCGGCCTCCGACGCGCGGTCGCCGACCCACTCGGCCGCCTCGCCGACGCCGCGCTCGATGTCGTCCCAGTGCTCGACGACCGACGCGCCGGCCCAGACCACGCCCGTGACCGCGACCGTCCCCCAGGTCACCGGGTTCGGGCAGACGAGCGCGGCCGTCATCGAGGCGTTGAAGGCGACCTCCGCATAGTCGGCGACGACGCCGGCGCGCTGCGAGGTGTCGCCGCTCGCCCACGCCTCGCGGTGCTCCTCGTGGTTGTTGACCAGCCCGACGATGCCGTCCACCGTCGCGACGCCGCTGCCGACGACGCCCAGCACGCGCAGCGCCCCCGCCGTGCGGGCCATCGTGCCGAACCCGGAGGTCCGCGCGATCGTGACGAGGTTTCCGCCGCCGCGCACGAACACCTGGCCGGTCACCGGGTTGGTCCATGGCCGCCCGAACACGTTGTTGCCCCAGGCGGCGGCGCGCGTGAGGAGCGCGCCGGCGTCGGTCGTCGCGAGGGTGCGGCTCAGCCACGACGTGACCTGCTGGCCGCGTGCGGACCGGAGGAGCTGGGCGAAACGGGTCGGGGCGGGTGCCTGGCCGGGGGCCGCGAAGCGCTGCGTCTGCGCCGACATGCGCGCCACCCAGCCGTCGAAGTCCTCGACGATGCCCGCCGTGCGCAGCAGGAGACCTTGGGTGAGGTTGGGCACGAACGTGTTCGGTGCCCGGAACTGCACGCGGGACCGCAGGTAGTACGACTCAGCCGCGTCCACGGCGCTGGCCAGCCAGTTCGCGGCGCTCGGGTTCCGGGCGGACACCCAGGTCAGCACCGCCGGCAGCTGGCGCTCGGCGAGCCAGTGGGCCAGGGCCGGTCCGCCCGTGCGGACCAGCGCCACGACCCCCGCGACCGTCCCCTGGCCCGCGGAGATGAACCCCTGGACCTCGTTGTACGCGTTCACGAGCGCGCTCGAGAGCCCGGCGTCGTCGAGCCCGGCGAGCTTGTCGACCGCCCGCGCCTGCATCTGCTCGAACCACTCGTCGAGGTTCGCGGGGTCCCGGGTCGCCCAGGCGTCGTGGCCCGCGTCCGCCTGCTGCGCGGCGAGCACGGCGGCGTCGACGCTCATCTCCTGGCCGGCGATGGCGAGGGCCTGCTCGTGGGACATCCGGATGCCGGCGAACGTCGGGCTCGCGCCCTCGGCGGCGTCGACGATCCCGATGCGCGCCCGCAGGTCCTTGCCCGTGTCGGCGGCCCACTGCTCGGCCCCGGCGAGGCCGGCGAGCGCGTAGCGCGCGTCGAGCGCGGCCGCCCGGCTCAGCAGGCCCGGGACCTGGCCGGCGAGGCCGTCGAGGGCGACGGCTGTCGCGGCGAGCACCTCGCGGTCGACCTTCACGCTCACGACGGCGTCGCCTCGCGGTCGAGGACGGCGCGGAGCTCCGCGGAGGAGGGCAGGAGCGCCGCGAGCGCCGTCCACACGTCACCGGCGGAGACGGGCACGAACGTCGCGGTGGTCTCCGGCGTGACCGTGCCCGGTCGGATCGGCTCGGCGGGGTCGGTGCGCTGCCACCAGCCCCCGGGCCCGCAGTTCCACAGCGCGATGCCCCGCGCGTCGGTCTCCGCCGGGCCCCACGCGACCGTCAGGCGGACGGCGGACTCGAGGTAGGACAGCGTCGCCATGAGCATCGTCCGGTCCGGGTCGCCCACCTGGGCGAAGAACTCCTCGAACCGGGCCGTGGCGACGGTGCGGGCCGGCTCCCACTGGTCCTCGCCGAGCGCCATCGTCTGGATCACGGCGTCGACCGCGCTGAGCGGCACGGTGAAGTCCTGTGCGGCCGCCGGGACCTGCGCCCGCCGCAGGCCGACGAGCCGGGCGAGGATCCACAGGATCTGCGGGAGCTCGTCGCGGTGGTGGACCACGGCGCCGTCGGGGTCGTCCTGCGGCCACGGGTCGGTGTGCCAGACGGTCTCCTCGCGGACGACGACGCGGGCGAGCGTCGGTCCCTGGGGTCCGAACGCCTCGACCAGGCACTCGAGCATCGGACCGGTGGCGACGGTGACCAGGTCCGCGACGAGCGGGGCGAGCGCGCCGTCGGCGGTCAGCAGGCCGGCGTCGACGAGGGCGCGGCGGGCGTCGTCGTCGACGGGCTCGCCGCTGCTCGCGCGCCGCAGCGTCTCGAGCTCCGGCTCCGAGAGGGAGAGGCGCTCGCGCACCGAGTCGAGTCGCGCCATGTCTCCTCCGTCGCCGGGTGCAGGACCGCGCGCAGACTACCGGGGCCCGGCAGGTGTGGGGGGAGGGTTCGTCCCATGTCGGGACGGTGCCTCCTCACGGTGCCGGCGGCGCGTCGAGGAGGTCGAGCTGGCGCTGGACCACGGGGTCGCCGGGGAGCAGCTCCAGGGCGACCGTCAGGTCCGCGCGTGCGCCGGGTAGGTCGCCGATCGTGCGCCGGAGGACGCCCCGCTGCAGCAGCACCTGCGGGTCGTAGGGGCTGCGCGCGTGGAGGCGGTCGAGCTCGGTGCGCGCTCGGGCCGTGTCCCCGGACAGCCGGAGTCCGACGGTGTACGCGAGCCCGGCCTGGATGGACCAGGGGACGCGGTCGAGGGCGCGCTCGCCCCACGCGACCGACGACTGGGCGGCACCCGGGAGGCCGGCGGACGCCAGCGCCGCCAGGGCCTGGGTCGCCTGGGACGGGACGTCGACGTCCCAGGTCCGCAGCCGGGCGGCTGTCGTGAAGCCGGCCTCCACCCCGGCCAGGTCACCGCGGTTCATCGACCGGAGTGCGGACGCGACCGCCCACTCGGCGCCGACGGCGGCGACGAGCACCACGGTGAGGACCCCCGCGGTGCCCCGCCAGGCGAGGCGTGGCCCGACGACGCGGACGGCGGTCGTGCGGCGTCGGTCGGGTGTGGGCCCGACCC
>JAEZZV010000229.1 GCA_023418375.1 Actinomycetes bacterium
GGGCTGCGCCCCTCGCGCACCCCCGAGCCTGCACGCGGGCTGCACGGACGCCGGCCTGGCGGCCGGCGGCAGTCTCGAACTGGTGGGGGATCGTTCCTGCCGCTCCATCATGGCCGCCGCGCCCTGCGCGCAAGCGGCTGCGCCGCCGGCTCCTACGAGAACTTCGGCACGCGGTCGCTGCGCTCCCTTATCTCGCACCGAACTTCACTCCGGCCCCGCCCTGCGGGTTGCCCTCCGGCCGGCTCCACGGCGGCCCTGCTCCGCTATCAGGAACGAGCCCACCACCTGAACGCGAAAGGATGCCGGCCATGATGAGCGTGACCGTCTACAGCACCGGACCCGGCTGCCAGCGGTGCACCCTGACAAAGAAGGCCCTGGACAAGCAGGGCGTGCCGTTCGTCGAGGTCGACCTGCGCGAGCAGCCCCAGGCGCGCGACTACGTGACCGAGGAGCTGGGCTACACCGAGGCCCCCGTCGTCGTCGTCGAGGACGGCACCGGTCAGGACCACTGGTCCGGGTTCCGGCCCGACCAGATCAAGCGCGTTGCCGAGCACGCCACCGCCTGACTGGCAGGCGGCAACAGTACTATTAGCGTTACCGAGGGGATCGATCACGTGGCCATCAGAGACGACGGAGCGGTCGAGCTGAGCCCTGACCAGGTGCTCTACCAGATGCTTTGGTCCCGCAAGGCAGCCGCCCGATGGTTGCGTCTGCTCGGCGTCGACCACTTCGCAGGCATCACCACCCTCGGCGCGTCGATCGCCGCAGTGATCGACGACCACGACCGGCACCACCCCGACGCGCCGCCCGACGGGTCGGCGCGGGTGCTGTCGATCGTCGAGCACGCCCACCGGCTGGCCGACGACGTGCACGCCCGCCCGGACTACTACGCCGACGCAGCTCAGGGCATCAACGCCCGGAGCGCCGGCGAGGTCGATCGCCTGTTCCTGCGCCACGCCCCGGCCGTCATGGGCCGGCTCCCCGTGGTCGCCGTCGTCGGGGAGCCCCGCGAGCACGACGAAGAGCCCTACGAACCCGAGCAGTACTGATAGGGGTAGCGCCACCGTTGCCGGTATCAGTACTGTTAGCAGCATTGGAGGTAATCACCGTGACTGCTCGCATCTACGCTCTCTGCAACCAGAAGGGCGGCGTCGGCAAGTCGACCACCACGTTCCACCTGGCCCGCGCCGCCGTCGTGGCCGGCCGGCGCGTGCTCGTCGTCGACAACGACCCGCAGGGCAACCTGACCGCCGTGGCGACCGCCGAGCCCGTCGACGAGGACCAGGCCGGCCTGGCCGACGTCCTGTCGGCGCGCGCGCCCGAGACCATCCGTGACGTCATCGTGCCCGGAGTGTGGCCCGGCATGGACGTCGTGCCGACCACAGGCGTGACGCTCGGCTACGTCCGCGACGAGCTGGTGATCGCGGGCGCAGGTCGAGAGGTCCGGCTCCGCCAGGCGCTGGCCGACGTCGCGGACGACTACGACCTGATCCTGATCGACAGCGCGCCCAGCCTGGACCAGCTGACCATCAACGCGCTGACCGCAGCGCACGGCGTCGTCGTCGTGACCCACTCCAAGCAGTGGAGCCTTTCGGGCCTGGCCCAGCTGCTCGACACGATCGACAACGTGCGCGAGTACTACAACCGTGACCTGCACGTCGCCGGCGTGATCGTGAACCAGCACGAGGCCGGCACCGTGTCGGGGCAAACCTGGCTCGACGAGCTGAACGCGGCCGCGCAGAACCGCGGCCTGCCCGTCCTGACCCCGACCATCCCCAAGCGCGTCGTCATCTCCGACGCCACGGAGGCCGCCCGCGGCCTCGACGAGTGGGGGAGCACCGAGGCCAGCGCCATCGGCGCGATCTACGCCGACCACCTGGCCAGCATCGAAGGAGAGCAGCAGCGATGAGCAACCGTCCCGCCCCGCGCAAGTCGTCCCTGGCCGGATCGAGCCCCGTCGCTCCGCCGGCACAGCCGGCCACCACGCCGGCCCCGAGCGTCGTCGAGGCCGCGCAGCAGCCCACGAGCGAGGCACCGCCGGCGGCCAGCGCCTCGCCGGCGCGCGCCAAGCCGAAGTACCCGCCGAAGGTGTCGTTCTACCAGGACCCCGAGGACACGGCGCGGGTGCGCGGGGCGATCCTGCACACGATGACGACGGAGGGTGCGCGCAACCTCTCGCAGTTCATCCACCAGGCCGTCATGGCCGAGGTTGAGCGGTTGGAGGCCAAGTACAACGGCGGGCAGCCGTTCCCGCCGGTCGAGGCCCGCGGACTGCCGCAGGGCCGGCCGATGGGGGAATGACCCCATGAAGGGCCGGCCCGCCGCCGTCGCGCTCGCGCTGGCCCTCGCCGGATGCGCAGGCGACTCGCCTGCCACCGCGACCGTCACGATCGGCTCCGCGCGGTTCGACGTCGAGCTGGCGCGCACCGCCGAGCAGCAGCGGGCCGGCCTCAGCGATCGCGAGGCGCTGCCTGCGGGTACGGGGATGCTGTTCACGTTCACCCACGCAGGCGAGCAGCAGGTGTGGATGGCCGGCATGGCGGTCGCGCTCGACGTCGCGTGGATCAGCGACGGCCAGGTGCTCGACGTCCTGACGCTCGACCCGTGCACCGAACCTGACCAGGACACGTGCCCGCGATGGACGTCGCCGGGCGACGTCGACGCCCTGCTAGAGGTTCCCGCCGGGGCCTTGACCCGGGTCGCGGCCGGCGACGCCGTGACCGTCACCGAGACGAGCTAGGAGGAAGGACAGCCCGCACGAAGCGGTCGACGAGCGTCGACCACCCAGGACAACAGAACAGTGCCCCGACGGTGCGCGAACACCGCCGGGGCGAGGAACCCCCAGGTAAGTGGAGGACTCCCATGCCCATCATCCCCTCTGGCGACCCCTGCCCGCCGCAGCCGTCCGCCGGTCTCACGAGCGACGACGTGCAGCTGCTCGACCTGCTGGCCCTGCACGTGATCTGCGGTCAGCTGCGCGAGGCGCGCCGATGAGCGCCGCGACGTCGACGCCGATCGAGGCGGCCGCCCGGGCCCGCCGGCAGGCGACCGTGGTCGCGGCCGTCGGGGCCGTCGTCCCGACGATCCTGGCCGCCCAGGGCATGACGTCGCTGGCCGTCGACGTGCTCGGCTTCCCTGTCGTGGCCGCGGTCGCCCTGGCGGGTTTTCTCGAGCTCGCCCTGGTCTCCTCGGCGCTGCTGGCGCGCGCCGCGGCCCTGGCCGGCCGGCCAGGTGGAGCCGATGCCGTCGCGGTGTGGGTCGTGTCGGCCACGTCCGGACTGCTGGCCGGAGTGCACGAGCTGGTGGCCACCACCCCGGACGGGTCGTCGACGTGGAGCGTGGACCCGGGGTCGGTCCTGGCCGGTGCGGTGCGCGCCGTCGCGCCCCTGGTGGCCGCCTGGCTGTGGGAGCGAGTGCTACAGGCGGCCCGCGCCGAGCAGGCGGAGCGGACACTGGCCGAGGTCCGACGCGACAGGCGACTGCTCGACGTCGCCCGCGCCGCCCTGCTCGTCCGGCGGCTCGACGCCGCTGGCCGGTCGACCTCTCGTCGTGGCCGGCGCGCACGCCGCCGGCTCGACCGAGCGCACGTCGCTGCCCTGCGGGTCGCGCCACCTGCGGCCACGCTCGTCGACACGCTGGCCGCCGTCGGCCAGGTCGACCACCTGCCCGCGGCCACCCTCGTCGCCCCGCTGACACATCACCCGGACACCGGCCACGAGCAGGCCGGCGACCGTCTGGGTCTGGTCGACCGCGCCGCGGCCGCGGCGGGTGACCGGCCGTCGTCGGTCACCGAGCACGTCGACGAGCACACGGCTTGGCCGGCCACCACCCTGTTCGGCCCCGCCGCCTGCGACCAGCCGCCGGCCGACGACGCGGCCACGACCCTCGCGCTGGCCGTCGAGGTCGTCCGCGCCGACCCCGAGGTGTCCGGTGCGCGCCTGGCCGACGAGCTGACCCGCCGTGGCCGCCCGGTCAGCACC
>JAEZZV010000007.1 GCA_023418375.1 Actinomycetes bacterium
GGGCACGGCCCGGGCCGGCCGCGCCGGCGACGTACGGACCGGCGACGGCCGCGACCCCGTGCTCATGGGCGACACGCTCGCCCGCCTGGCGGCCGAGCGCGGGTGGAGCGAGCGGCTGTCGGTGGGCGGCGTCGTCGGGCGCTGGCGCGAGGTGGTGGGCGACGAGATCGCGGACCACTGCACACCCGAGACGTTCGAGGAGGGCCTGCTGGTCGTGCGGGCCGACTCGACGGTCTGGGCGTCCAACCTCCGCCTGCTCGCACCCACGCTCCTGGGGCGCCTCGCGGAGGAGGTGGGACCGGATGTGGTGACCGAGGTCCGGGTGCTCGGTCCGGTCGGCCCGCGCTGGGCCAAGGGCAAGCGCTCGGTCCCCGGCCGGGGCCCCCGCGACACCTACGGCTGAGCCGGCCCCCCGCCAGCCGCTCCGGCGCGCTCTGACGCGAGAACCCCGGCCCGGCCACCCCCTGGTCACCCCCGGGATCCGTTCGCGCGTCCAGGCTGTGCGGAAGCGGCCCAGAGGGGCATCACACGGTAGACTGACTCCCGTCATCCCTGGTGTTCGCGCGCGCCGCGCCGCGGGCTCGGCCTTTCGGCGTGCCCGCTGCCTGTGCCTCGCACCCGCCAGGTCCCTGCGCCGAGGCCCGCACCGGTCCGCGCGCGCGTCGCACGCACGAGGAGCACCTTCGCCCGTGGCTGATCCCACCGCCAGCACCCTCCCCGTGACACCCACCCCGACGCCGTCCCCCGGCTACGACGCGAGCGCGATCACCGTCCTCGAGGGCCTCGAGGCCGTCCGCAAGCGGCCGGGCATGTACATCGGCTCGACCGGTCCGCGCGGCCTGCACCACCTGGTGTACGAGGTCGTCGACAACTCGGTCGACGAGGCGCTCGCCGGGCACTGCGACCACATCGAGGTCACGCTCCTGGCCGACGGCGGCGTCCGCGTCACCGACAACGGCCGCGGCATCCCGGTCGGCATCGTCGAGAGCGAGGGCAAGCCGGCCGTCGAGGTCGTGCTCACCGTGCTCCACGCGGGGGGCAAGTTCGGCGGCGGCGGCTACGCGGTCTCGGGCGGCCTGCACGGCGTCGGCGTCTCGGTCGTGAACGCGCTGTCGCACCGGCTCGGCGTCGAGGTGCGCCGCGAGGGCCACGTGCACCGCCAGGACTACCGCGACGGCGTCCCGCAGGCGCCGCTCGAGGTCGGTGAGGAGACCGACGCGACGGGCACCACCGTGACCTTCTGGCCGAACGGCGACATCTTCGAGACCGTCGACTTCGACTTCGAGACCCTGCGCTCGCGGTTCCAGCAGTACGCCTTCCTCAACAAGGGCCTGCAGATCACGCTCACCGACGAGCGGCCCCAGCACACCGGCACCGAGGACGAGATCACCGACGCCGCCGCGGCCAAGACCGCGCACGAGGCGGACGGGATCACCGAGGCGGGCAACGGGACCCCGGCCCGCACGGTCGTCTACAAGTACGACGGCGGCCTGGTCGACTACGTCAAGCACCTCAGCTCGACGAAGAAGGTCGACCTCGTGCACCCCGAGGTCATCGACTTCTCGGCCGAGGACACCGAGCGTCGGATCTCCGTCGAGATCGCGATGCAGTGGACCACGGCCTACTCGGAGTCGGTGCACACGTACGCGAACACGATCTCCACCACCGAGGGCGGCACGCACGAGGAGGGCTTCCGCGCGGCGCTGACGACGCTCATCAACAAGTACGCGCGCGAGAAGAACATCCTCAAGGAGAAGGAGGACAACCTCACGGGCGACGACGTCCGCGAGGGCCTGACCGCCGTCATCTCCGTCAAGCTCGGCGAGCCGCAGTTCGAGGGCCAGACCAAGACGAAGCTCGGCAACACCGAGGCGCGCACCTTCGTGCAGAAGGTGGTCGGCGACCAACTGGCCGACTGGCTCGACGCGCACCCGGGCGAGGCCCGCGACGTCATCCGCAAGTCCATCCAGGCGTCCCAGGCGCGGATGGCCGCCCGCAAGGCGCGCGAGGCCACGCGCCGCAAGGGCCTGCTCGAGTCCGGCGGCATGCCCGGCAAGCTCAAGGACTGCCAGTCCAACGACGCGTCCGAGTCCGAGATCTTCATCGTCGAGGGTGACTCCGCGGGTGGCTCCGCCGTCCGCGGCCGCAACCCGCGCACCCAGGCGATCCTCCCGCTGCGCGGCAAGATCCTGAACGTCGAGCGGGCGCGGCTCGACCGCGCGCTCGGCAACGCCGAGGTCCAGGCGCTGATCACGGCGTTCGGCACGGGCATCGGCGAGGACTTCGACATCGCCAAGCTGCGGTACCACAAGATCGTGCTCATGGCCGACGCGGACGTCGACGGCCAGCACATCACGACGCTGCTGCTGACCCTGCTCTTCCGGTACATGCCCGAGCTCATCACCAACGGGCACGTCTACCTCGCGCAGCCGCCGCTCTACCGGATCAAGTGGTCGAACTCCCCGCACGACTACGTGTTCTCCGACCGCGAGCGCGACGCCGTCCTCGCCGCCGGGCAGGCCGCCGGCAAGCGCATCCCCAAGGAGAACGGGATCCAGCGCTACAAGGGTCTCGGCGAGATGGACTACCACGAGCTGTGGGAGACCACGATGGACCCGGACCACCGGATCCTGCTGCAGGTCACCCTCGACGACGCGGCGGCGGCCGACGAGATCTTCTCGGTGCTCATGGGCGAGGACGTGGAGTCCCGACGCTCCTTCATCCAGCGCAACGCCAAGGACGTGAGGTTCCTGGACATCTAGCGATGGCCGACGGCGGCCGGCGCGCCCCGCGCGGTCGCCCCCCAGGAACCGGACGAGACGAGGACACGTGAGCGAGCAGACCCCCCCGAACGACGGCGTCACCGGCCCGGAGGTCGGCGGCGAGCCGACCGGCCCCGACGCGACCGAGGTGACGGTCGAGGCGACCGACGCCGTCGTCGTCGACCGCATCCAGCCGGTCGACCTCCAGCTGGAGATGCAGCGGTCGTACCTCGACTACGCGATGAGCGTCATCGTCGGCCGCGCGCTGCCGGACGTGCGCGACGGCCTGAAGCCGGTGCACAACCGCGTCCTGTACGCGATGTACGACGGCGGCTACCGTCCCGACCGCCAGTTCTCCAAGTGCAGCCGCGTCGTCGGCGACGTCATGGGCAAGTACCACCCGCACGGCGACGTCGCGATCTACGACGCGCTCGTCCGCCTCGTGCAGGACTGGACCATGCGGTACCCGCTGGTCCAGGGCCAGGGGAACTTCGGCTCGCCGGGCAACGACCCGGCCGCCGCCCCGCGGTACACCGAGTGCCGGATGGCGCCGCTCGCCATGGAGATGGTGCGCGACATCGACGAGGACACCGTCGACTTCCGCGACAACTACGACGGCCGCACCAAGGAGCCCGTCGTCCTGCCGGCGCGCTTCCCGAACCTGCTGGTCAACGGCAGTGCCGGCATCGCGGTCGGCATGGCCACCAACATCCCGCCGCACAACCTGCGCGAGGTCGCCTCGGGCGTGCAGTGGTACCTGGAGCACCCGGAGGCGACGAAGGAGGAGCTGCTCGAGGCGCTCATCGCGCGCATCCCCGGGCCGGACTTCCCGACGGGCGCGACGATCCTCGGCCGCCGCGGCATCGAGGAGGCGTACCGCACGGGCCGGGGCTCGATCACGATGCGCGCGGTCGTGACGGTCGAGGAGATCCAGAACCGCACGTGCCTGGTGGTCAGCGAACTGCCCTACCAGGTGAACCCGGACAACCTCGCGTCGAAGATCGCGGACCTCGTCAAGGAGGGCCGGGTCGCCGGGATCGCGGACATCCGCGACGAGACCTCGGGCCGCACGGGCCAGCGCCTCGTCGTCGTGCTCAAGCGCGACGCCGTCGCGAAGGTCGTGCTGAACAACCTCTACAAGCACACCCAGCTGCAGGACACCTTCGGTGCGAACATGCTCGCGCTCGTCGAGGGCGTGCCGCGGACGCTGTCGATCGACGCGTTCGTGCGGCACTGGGTGAACCACCAGCTCGACGTCATCCAGCGGCGGACCCGGTTCCGCCTGCGCCAGGCCGAGGAGCGGGCGCACGTCCTGCGCGGCTACCTCAAGGCGCTCGACGCGCTCGACGAGGTCATCGCGCTCATCCGCGCCTCGGCCACGGTCGAGGACGCGCGCGAGGGCCTGATGGCGCTGCTCGAGGTCGACGAGATCCAGGCCCGCGCGATCCTCAACCTGCAGCTGCGCCAGCTGGCCGCCCTCGAGCGCCAGAAGATCCTGGACGAGTACGAGCAGCTCATGGCGAAGATCGCCGACTACAACGACATCCTCGCCAAGCCCGAGCGGCAGCGGGAGATCGTCGGCACCGAGCTCGGCGAGATCGTCGACAAGTACGGCGACGACCGGCGGACGCAGATCCTGCCCTACGACGGCGAGGTCTCCATGGAGGACCTCATCGCCGAGGAGGAGGTCGTCGTGACGATCACGCGCGGCGGCTACGTCAAGCGCACCCGCAGCGACCAGTACCGCGTGCAGAAGCGCGGCGGCAAGGGCGTGCGCGGTGCCCAGCTGCGCGCGGACGACGTCGTCGAGCACTTCGGGGTCACGACGACGCACCACTGGCTGCTGTTCTTCACGAACCTCGGGCGCGTCTACCGCGCGAAGGGGTACGAGCTGCCCGAGGGCGGCCGTGACTCGAAGGGCCAGCACGTCGCGAACCTGCTGGCGTTCCAGCCGGGCGAGCAGATCGCGAAGGTCATCGACCTGCGCGACTACGAGCAGGCGGAGTACCTCGTGCTCGCCACGCGGCGCGGCCACGTGAAGAAGACGCGCCTGTCGGAGTACGACTCGCCGCGGTCGGGCGGGCTCATCGCGATCAACCTGCGCGAGGACGAGGACGGGGCCGCGGACGAGGTGGTCTCCGCCGCGCTCGTGGACGACGGCGACGAGCTGCTGCTGGTGTCCCGCCTCGGGCAGGCCGTGCGGTTCCGCGCCGAGCCCGACCAGCTTCGCGCGATGGGCCGCGCCACCGCCGGCGTCACCGGCATGAAGTTCGAGGGCGACGACGAGCTGCTGGCGATGGACGTCATCCGCGAGGGCTCCTACCTCGTCACGGTGACCGACGGCGGGTACGCGAAGCGCTCGGACATGCACCGCGTCAACGCCCAGGGCAACCTCGACTACCGCCGGACGAACCGCGGCACCAAGGGCGTGCGCGCGGTGCGGCTGCCGGACGGCCGCGGCAACCTCGTCGGGGCGAAGATGGTCGAGCAGGGCGACGAGGTGCTCGTCGTGATGGAGAGCGGCAAGGTGGTCCGCTCGAGTGTCGAGGAGATCCCCGTCTACGGCCGCGACTCGGCCGGCGTCATCCTCGCCAAGCCCGACGCCGGGGACCGGATCCTCGCCGTCGCCCGGAACGTCGAGCGCAACCTCGGCGGCGAGGAGGGTGTGGAGAACTCTGGCGAGAACGGTGACGACGGCGGTCCGGACGCCGGCTCGACACCCGCACCGGCCGCGGATGCGGCTACCGTTGACCCCGCTGCGGGCACGCCCGCGCACCTGGACGAGGACGCTGACCCGGACGAGGGCGCGGACGAGCAGGGGACGGCCGAGTCGACGTCGGCTGAGTCGGCCCCGACCGAGGGAGACCGATGAGCAGCGAGCGGACCCAACCGCCGTCGATCGCGCCGAAGAAGGCCCCGGCGAACCGCCCGGGTGGCGCGTCCGCCGACGAGCAGGCCGGCGTCCGGCCCGTGACCGGCCCGGTCAGCGGAGCGACGGCACCGTCGATGGGCGACCGGATCCGCAAGGGAGCCGAGTCCCTGCGCGGTCCGCGGTCCGACGCGACGTCCGCGCCCGAGGCGCCGGCGGCTCCGGCTGCGGGTCTCGGCGCCACCGCCGGGCGTGTCGGTACGGCCTCGGCCCCGCCCGCCGGTGCGGCGCGCGAGTCCGCGCGTCCGGCCCCCGCGTCGACGTCGTCGGGCGGCGCCCGCAAGGTGCGCCTCGCCGTGGCGCGCATCGACCCGTGGTCGGTGATGAAGCTGTCGTTCCTGCTGTCCGTGGCGATCGGCATCATGATCGTGGTGGCCGCCGCAGTGGTGTGGCAGACGCTCGACAGCATGGCCGTGTTCACGTCGGTGAACGAGACCATCGCGACCATCGCCGACGACCCCGACTTCTTCAACCTGCTCGAGTACGCGGCGTTCCCGCGCGTCCTCTCGCTGGCCACGATGATCGCCGTGGTGGACGTGGTGCTCCTCACCGCGCTCTCCACGATCGGGGCGTTCCTGTACAACATCGTCGCGGCACTGGTCGGTGGCGTCACCGTCACCCTCACCGACGACTGATCGCGCGCCAGCCCGGGTCCTTCGAACTTGGGTGGCGAGGTCACGCTGGGGTAGTCTCGACCGGCGCGACTGCGCACGGGCCTATAGCTCAGACGGTTAGAGCGCTTCCCTGATAAGGAAGAGGTCAGAGGTTCAAGTCCTCTTAGGCCCACTCCCCCGACCCGCCGGAGGATCGCATGAAGAAGCTCCTGGTCGCGGCCGTGCTCGCCGGCATCGGCTACGTCGTCTACCGGGCCTACACGGACGAGCGGGACGACCGGGCACTCTGGACTGAGGTCACCGACGACGTCGAGTGACTCCCGCCCCGCTCGCCGGGGCACCGCGGGGCCATGGCGCAAGTGGTAGCGCACCTGCTTTGCAAGCAGGGGGTTAGGGGTTCGAGTCCCCTTGGCTCCACCAGTGAGAATGACGACCCCTCGCGCGAGCACCGCCGACGCCATGGCATGATCGCTGCGTCGCGGAGGGGGCAACCGTGGGAGCAGCGGAGCAGCAGGACCAGCTGGCCGTCGTCGCGCGCCGGCTCGCGCAGGTCGCGCCCCCCGGGTGGGCGCACCTGGTCGGGAGCTTCGAGGCAACGGTCTCCGACGCCGGCGAGGTCACGCTCGACTGGATCACGACGGCCGTCGTCGACGGCGGCGACCGCTGGCTCTACGGGCAGCTCGGCTACGACGAGGAGCTGTACGACGCCGTCGTGCGCCTGAACGAGCTCGCCGCGGAGGGCGGGCCGCAGGCCCGGTGGACGACCTGTGAGCTGCACCTGGAGCCGGACGGTGCGATCCAGGTGAGCCTCGGCTACGACCCGCCCAAGCGGAGCCGGGGCATCTACGACGACGAGTCCCTCGGCCGGTTCGAGGGGTACCTGGACGTGTGGGTGGCGGCGCACGGACCGCGCCCGGGCTCGGCGCCGGCCGGCGGGTAGCCGACGATGTCGGACCTCGTCCCCAACCCGTACCGTGCGGCGCTGCGACAGCGCCGCGGGCGGGCTGGGCCGGTGGCCGACGAGCTGCGGGCCGCGCTCGACGCCGCGGTGCGTGCGATGGAGCGCGGCGCGTGGGTGAGCAGCATGGCAGACGACTTCGCTGCCGACCTGGCCGGCCACCGTGACGCGCTCGGGCTCGCCTCCGACGGCGTCCTGGCCACCTACGACGAGGCGATCGCGGGGCAGCCGGAGCTGGTCGAGCGCGACGACTGGCAGGTCCGGTGGAGGAACCTGCGGTGAGGGTCGCCTCGATCGACCTGGCGCAGATGGCCGCCCTGGTCCGCGCTCTCGAGGTCGCGGTCGCCGACGTCGCGCGCCATCGGTCCACCCTGCGGCAGGGGCTGACGGACGTCATGCTCGGGTCCGGGGGCCTGGAGCGCCTGGACCGGGTGCAGGCGTGGCTGGACGCCGAGCTCCCGGGCCTGCGCCGCCGTCTGGCGCTCGCCCGCTCCATCGAGGCGCAGACGCCGGGCTTCCAGGCGTACGTGCAGCTGGACGAGGCCTCGCTCCCGACGACGACGCCGGCCGAGGCGCGCGCGCTCGCCGACCGCGCGGCCGAGATCATCGAGGGCGACGACGTGGGCGAGCTGCCCGACGAGCTCGTGGACCTCCTGCGCACGCACGCCACCGACCCGTACTTCGCGCACCGCCTGGCGAGCCTCGTGTCCCCCGAGGAGCTCGCCCGGCTGGTCGTCGATGCGTCGTGGGAACGCCGGGCGCTGGCGCAGTCGATGGGCCTGAGCGGTGACTACTCCGAGGTGGACGAGTTCGACGGCCGCTACGAGGCGGTGCTCGACGGCCTGGGTCTCGCCTTCGGCACCGCCACGCAGGGCACCGGTGACCTCGCCCTGCCCGCGGACTACGCGCGTCGGTGGACGGCGGCGATCACCGACGAGTCCCCCGATGTCCTCGGTCAGGCGAGCGCGCTCGGGCTCGTGGTGTCGCGCGGGACGTTCTCGGCCGACTTCATCACCACGCTCGCGAGTGACGTCTACGCGTACGAGCGCTCCGTGGACCAGCGTGGCATGTGGTACGAGCGGGCCCACTCCCAGGGCGGGGCCTTCGGCGCGATCGATCCGGTGCACGGGGACGACGAGGGCGCACCGACCGGGCACACCGAGTACTACGACCCGCTCGCGGGGATCCTCGCCGCCGTCGGCCGGACCCCCGAGGCTGCCCAACGGCTGTTCGGCACGGGTGCGACGGTGACGATCGAGGTCGGTGACGAGTCCGCCGAGGTCAACGAGCTCCTCGACTACGTGCTCTCCCGGCGGCGCTGGCCGGTGGACGACGGCGCCGGCTCGCACGCCGCGGTCGCCGCAGCGATCACCCCCTTCGAGAACGGCTCGACGATCAGCGCCGCGATCGCCGCCGACGCGCGGGAGGTGCTCGAGCTCAAGGCGGCCGAGATCGAGGCGCGCAGCGAGAACACGAACCCGTTCTCCGAGATCGGGCACCTCGTCCTCGACGCCCTGGGCCTGGTCCCCGCCCTCGGTGAGCCGGCCGACGCCATCAACGCCGTGTGGTACGCGGCCGAGGGCAACGTCGTCGACGCCGCCCTGTCCTCCGCCGCGCTCATCCCGTTCCTCGGCTGGGGCGCGACCGGCGGCAAGTGGACCCGGCGCGCACTGCGGGCGGACGAGATCGCCCAGCTCGCGGCCCGTGGGTTCGACGTCGACGAGATCCGGGCCCTCGAGGGAACCGTCGACCTCGTCGCGCGGGCCGACGACCTCCCGATGCCGCACCTGACGTTCGACGACGTCGGCGCGTTCAACCGAGCCGCCAACTCCGCTCACCCGAACACGGTGTACGAGTTCAACGGGATGGCGTGGGAGACGGACGCGCTCGGCCGCACGCGGAGCGTCAGCGGCCAGGTGAACCTCGGGCAGGGCGGCCGCAACACCCGGCTCCAGGCGGTCATCGGGAACGAGGGCCTGCCGTCCGACGTAGGCTTCCATCTCATCGCCGACTCGCTCGGCGGACCGACGAACCGGCTCAACGTCCTCCCCGGCAACGGCCGCCCGATCGGCGGCCGGGTGAACCTCAACCAGGGTGAGTGGTCGAGGATGGAGTCCAGGATCCGCGCGGCGCTCAGGGGAGAGACCCCGGGTGACGTCCAGATCCACATCGAGCCTCTGTACGGACCGGACAATGTCACGGCGCGACCCGACGAGTTCGTCGTCGAGCTGCGCATCGATGGGGAGACGTTCGAGTATGACTGGATCAACGATGCCCAGCCGCCCGGGTGAGCCGATGGTGGTCGAGCTGTCCGCCGAGCACGAGGACCTCCTCGGGCGAATCGCCCGCTCCTACGCGGCCGCGGCGCCGTCGGACTGGCTACGCATCGTCGTCCGGCAGGAGTGCTCCATGGAGCCGCAGCTGCGCGGCCGGGTGGCGGTGCGCGAGGTCGTCCGCGCAGCGCCGGAGGGTCTCGTCCAGGAGCCCTATCGTCCGCCGCGGGACCTGCACTTCCCGACCGGGACGATGCTGGACACCCTGGCCGCTGCGTCTCCGACGAAGACGGTGGTGATGCACCTGGTGGTGGACCGGGACGGGTCGTGGTCCGGCCGGGTGGAGCAGGACGTGCCGCGGGTGCTGGCGGGGGTGCGGGACGAGACGTCGTCCACGCCCGTGCACCAGCACCTCGAGCGGCACCGCCAGGAGCTGGAGGAGATGGCAGCACGCTTGAGGTGAACGCCGCCACCGGTTGTGGGTCAGCTGGCTGACGATCTGGCACCGGCTCGGCAGGTCGTCGTCACCGTTCTCGGCGGGCTGCTGCGCGCCGGCTGCGCGACCGGGACACCCGGTGGCGCACCCGGGTTCACCCGCGGCCGTCCCTGATGGGTGCGCACCCACGGCCGACTCCTCCGGCGAGGAGGCGAGGGCGATGGCGCACGTGCGGACGACGATCGCGGTGGCGGCTGTGGCGGTGCTCGCGGCGCTCGGCGCGTGCGCGCCGTCGGGCCCGGAGTCGCCGGAGTCACCCGGGAAGGTCGAGCGGGTCAAGGAGGACGGCGGCACGGTCGCCGTCGGCCCGGGCAGCTCGGAGACCCGCACGGTGCCCGACGCGCGGTACCGGCTGGCGGCGACGCCGGCCGCGCCGCCGAGTCTCGACCTCGTCCGCGAGTCGAACGAGGTCTTCTCCATGGACGTGCCAGCCGGCTGGCAGTGGGAGAGCATCGGCCAGTTCACCAAGTTCGGCCTGCACGTGTGGGACCCGGCCCACCCGGAGCGGCAGGTGTTCTTCTACGTGAAGATGGACCCGGTCATCAAGAGCGCGGCAGCCCGTGACTTCTACGCCCAGCAGGCGGCCTGGGTGGCCGGCGAGTCGTACGCCCAGATGTACGCGGACGCGCCGATCGTGGACCCGCCGCAGGTCGCGACCTTCTTCACGCTGTTCGACACCTACGTCGCCTACGCGCGCGCCTACGGCATCCAGCATGCGTTCCCCGAGCTGAACGGGCTCGAGGTCCTCGAGGTCCAGCCCCTCCAGACGCCGATCGGCGAGTACACGGGCGACGACGCCGTCGTGCGCGCGGCTTTCACCACGGGCGGCGTGCCGAGCGAGGGCCTGTTCGCGGCGTCGGTGTTCGACCCCGGGCCGTACGTCGTCGACGGCATCGACACGATGCCGTTGAGCCTCTACAACGTGACGGGCATCTCGGCGTCGGCGGGCGACTTCCTGCACCTTCAGGACGACCTGTCCCGCTCGCTCGCCTCGTTCGCCTTCACCGAGGAGTACGTCGCGGCCGCCGCGCGCAGCAACGAGGAGGGCACCGAGGCCATGCTCCAGTGGTCGCAGACCATGAACGCCGCCTACGACTCGTACAACCAGGCGTGGTGGTCGCGGCAGGAGGACTACGACGCCCTCTCGCAGCAGCGCAGCGACGGCACCCTCGGGTACGACCGTCTGTACGACACGCAGACCGGCGAGATCTACCGCGCCGAGCTCGGGTTCTACGACCAGTACCAGACGAACCGCGACGAGTACTCCAACCCGAACCTCGAGCTCATCCCGCAGAACGACACCCCACGCTGGCAGCAGCCGATCGACTACTACATCGACTGAGCCCGGCCGGGTCGGGCGGAGGACGAACGACGCCCCGGGGAGCGATCCCCGGGGCGTCGTGGTGTCGTGCTCAGGCGGTGCGCGTCACTCCGTCGGCGCCGCGTCGTCCTCCGTCGTCGCGTCGGTCGACTCGCCGGCCGGCTTGCGGGTGCGCGTCCGGCGCGGCTTGGCCTCGTCGGCGGAGTCGCCCAGCTTCTCCGTCGTCTCCTCGGCCGCCGCGACGGCCTCGGCCTCGGCGGTCTCGAGGCCGCGCTCGGCGACGACCGCTGCCTCGCCGGCCGGCGGGACCTCGTCGAGCGCCGCCGCGGCGCGCGACTCGAGGTCGGCCTCGGCGTCGTCCCACGGCTCCTCCGCCCACGGGTCGGTCGCCGGCTGCCGACGGCGGAACGCGGCGTAGACCGCGCCCGCGATGGCCAGGCCCGCGATCGACCAGAACACCTTCGCGCCGGTGTGCTTCTTCGGCGGGGGCGGCGCGATGTGCGCGAGCTCGGTCAGCTTGGCGTCCGCGACCTCGCGGGCCTTGTCGGCGCCCACCGCCGCGGCGCCCGCGGCGGCCGTGATCGCGGCGACCAGCTTGGGCAGGATGTCGTCGACCAGCCGGTCGTGCGCGGTGTCGACCACCGGGATGGCCTTCTCCGCGGCGGCCTCGATCTTGGGTGCGGCGGCCTTCTTGCCCTCGTACCAGGCCTTCTCCGCACGCGGAGCGGCCCAGTCCTTGGCGTGCAGCGCGGCCTCCTTCGCCTGCTCGGCGAGCTGTTCGGCGGTGAGGCCGGCGCGCGCGGTGACGTCGGACAGCCGAGCGCCCACGTCCGCCGCCTGGCTCTTCAGACGGTCGGCGTCGAGCGTCGGGCGGGAACCTCGCAGGCGATCGAGCATCAGCATCTCCCCGGGCACACGGTGAACCACGGCAGAGGACCTGCCGATGATCCCCATGCTGCCACCCTTCGCGTACGCCCGCCCGGCCCATGCTCTGGGCGAACAGCCCGGGCGCCGCGGGGAACCGACGGGACGTGCGTGGGAGGATGTCGGTCATGTTCGCGACCCTGCACACGACCGCCGGTGACATCCGCGTCGAGCTCCTGCCGAACCACGCACCCAAGACGGTCCGCAACTTCGTCGGGCTGTCCACGGGTGGTGCGGCGTGGACCGACCCCAAGACGGGCGCCCAGCGCACGGACCCGCTCTACGCGGGCGTCATCTTCCACCGCGTCATCTCCGGCTTCATGATCCAGGGCGGCGACCCGCTCGGGAACGGCCGCGGCGGCCCGGGCTACCAGTTCGACGACGAGATCCACCCCGAGCTCGCGTTCAACGAGCCCTACCTGCTCGCGATGGCGAACGCCGGCAAGCAGCGCGACCCGATCACGGGCCGCATCGGCGGCACGAACGGCTCGCAGTTCTTCATCACGGTGAGCACGCCCGACTGGCTCAACGGGAAGCACACGATCTTCGGCCGGGTGGCCGACGACGAGAGCAAGGCCGTCGTGGACGCGATCGCCACCACGCCCACCGGCCCCGGCGACCGCCCGCTGACCGACGTCACGATCACCTCGGTCACCGTCGACGAGTGACCCCGGACCGACGTCGCCCGTGACCGCGTCCGTCACCGCACCGCCGAGCGCACCCCGATGAGCACGCCCGACGACGGCGCCGCCGGCCCGGTCGACCCGGCCGGCGGCCCGCCGGTGTGCCCGCGTCACCCCGACCGGGTGGCGTACGTACGGTGCCAGCGGTGCGGCCGCCCGACGTGCCCGGAGTGCCAGCGGCCGGCGGCCGTCGGGATCCACTGCGTCGACTGCGTGCGGGAGGCCGCACGCACCGCGCCGCAGCGCAGGACCGTCTTCGGCGCCCCGGTCCGCGAGGGCGGGCCGGTGGTGACCTACGCGATCCTCGGGCTCACGGTCCTCAGCTACCTGCTGCAGCTGTTCCTCGGGGACACCTGGACGGACGCGCTGATCTTCTGGCCCGCCGGCGCCGAGGACGAGCCCTACCGCTTCGTGACGTCGGCACTCCTGCACGCGACCGGCGGCACCTTCGGCCTGACGCACATCCTGTTCAACATGTACCTGCTGTGGATGCTCGGGCCGTCGCTGGAGCGGGCCTTCGGCAGGCTGCGCTTCCTGGTGCTGTACGTGGGCTCCACGGTCGGCGGGACCGTGCTGGTCCTGCTGGTCGCCTCGCGCACGGACGTGTCGTGGGTGACGGGCGTCCTGGGCGCGTCGGGCGCCATCTTCGGCCTCTTCGGCGCGGTGCTCGTCGCGCAGCGCCGGATCGGCGGGGACCTGCGGCCGATCGGGGTCCTCGTCGTGCTGAACCTGGTGATCACGTTCCTGGTGCCGGGCATCTCGTGGCAGGGTCACGTGGGCGGGCTCCTGACGGGCGTCACCCTCGGTGCCGTCTACGCGTACGCGCCGAAGGAGCGCCGCACGGTGCTGCACGTCGCCGGGACGGTCGCCGTCCTCGTGGCGCTCGTGGCGCTCGCGGTCGCGAAGTACGCGGCCTGACCGCCCGGGGCGGGCTCGCGCACAGCCCGCCTCGCACACCGCCCGACCCCGTCGTCGCGCCAGTCCTGCGGCGCGCCCGGGAGCGGCTGTCCACAGGCTCTATCCACCGTGTGGACCGGAATCACATCGAGGGAATCACAACGGTGTAGTTATCCACAGAGTTGTGCACGCCTGGGGACAGAGCGGGTGAGGCACTGCCCCTGACGTGGGCCGACGCCGGGCACGACGACGCGCGCCCCTGGGCACAACGCCTGTGGAGCGCGCACACAGCCTTCAGGCGAGGGCCGGAACGAACACGGCCTGACGACGAGCAACGGGTGGTCGGCCCGCTCGCTGCCGGCGGTCAGCGCCAGCGCATCGTCATCGCGAAGCCGGAGATCATCAGGGTGAACCCGATGGCCAGGTTCCAGTTCCCGATGCCGGGCACGGGGTAGTCGCCGCGCATGATGTACGTCGTCACGACCCACGCCAGGCCGGCGATCATCAGCGCCAGCATCGTCGGCACCCACCACGACGGGTTGGGCTTGGGCTCGTGCGACGCGGGCGGCGGGGTGTACGCGGCCTTCTTGCGGGACCGGGACTCGGGCACGGGTCTCTCCTGACATGTGTCGACCCGTGCGGGCACGGGTCGGGATCCGTCGTCTAGCGTAGTGGCCACCGCCCGGGTGCCCCGCCGGGCGACGTGCCGCGGAGGGAGCAGCGCGCCATGACGGACGGACGTGCGCCCCGCCGGAGCAGGGTCTGGGGCTCCGTCGGCGTCGCCGCCGTGCTCGGCCTCTCGATGGTGCTCTTCGCGGCCAACGCGCGCATGTCGGGGGGCGTCGACGCACGTCAGCCGCAGGACCTCCCGGGCCTGCTCGATGCCGAGGAAGGGCGCGTCGCCGAGCTCCAGGAGCAGGCGGACGCGCTCAGCGCGGAGATCGACGCGCTCACCGAGGAGCTCGCCGTCGGGCTGCCCCAGCAGGACGCCGAGCAGCGCGAGCTCACCGCGCTCGCCGCGGGACGACGCGCGGTGACCGGTCCGGGCGTCGTCGTGCAGCTGTGGGACGCGGAGCCGGGGCGCAACCTGCCCAGCTGGGTGACGAACGACGACCTCGTCGTGCACCAGCAGGACCTCGAGGCGGTCATCAACGCCCTCTGGTCGGGCGGGGCCGAGGCGATGACGCTCCAGGGCGAGCGCGTCATCGCCACCTCGGCCTTCCGGTGCGTCGGGAACGTGCTGCGCCTGCACGGGCGCCTCTACTCCCCGCCGTACGAGGTGCAGGCCATCGGCGACCCGGACAGCCTCATGGAGGCGCTGGACGACTCCGCCTCGGTGCAGACGTA
Source organism: Actinomycetes bacterium (assembly GCA_023418375.1). GTDB lineage: Bacteria > Actinomycetota > Actinomycetes > Actinomycetales > Cellulomonadaceae > Actinotalea. The sequence continues at coordinate 15,205 of JAEZZV010000007.1, forward strand.
CCTCGAGTACGCCGACCGTCTCGGCCTCGGCTGGGACGCCGACGAGGCCGAGACCCTCACCCTGCCCGAGTACACGGGTGAGCCGAAGCTCGACCACGCCCGCGTCCCCGAGGGCGTCGACGTGCTGGGCGGCGAGGCATGAGCCAGGAGACACGCTCCGCGGAGCCCGCGCATCGGGAACGGCCGCGCGGCTCGGCGCTGGCGGGCGTCATCGGCGTCGTCGGGGAGCTCCTCATCACCGCGGGGGTGCTCCTCGGGCTGTTCGTCGTCTGGCAGCTCTGGTGGACCGACGTCGTCGCGGACCGCGAGCAGGCCCAGATCGTGCGCGACCTGGGCTGGGTGGCGCCGGCGTCCCCGGAGCCGACGCCTGAGCCGACGCAGGAGCCGACGCCGACGCCGACGGAGCCGCCCGACCCGCGCCGGCACGACGCCGCGCCGGTGATCCCGGAGCCGGTGGAGCGGACCACGTTCGCGGTGCTCCGCGTGCCCCGCTGGGGTCAGGACTACCTCCGGCCGATCTCTCAGGGGACGTCCCGCGAGGAGGTGCTCGACGAGCTCGGCATCGGGCACTACGAGGGCACCGCGATGCCGGGCGCCGTCGGGAACTTCGCCGTCGCCGGCCACCGGACCACCTACGGCAAGCCGTTCAACCGGATCGAGGAGCTCGCGGTCGACGACCCGCTCGTCGTCCAGACCGCGCGGACCTGGTACGTGTACCGGGTCACGTCCGCCGAGGTGGTGAGCCCCGAGCAGACCGAGGTGCTCGCGCCGGTCCCGGGCCAGCCGGACGCCACCCCCACCGAGGCGATGTTGACGCTCACGACCTGCCACCCGATGTACTCCGCCAGCCAGCGGTACGTCGTGCACGCCGTGCTCGACTACTGGATGCCGGTGGACGCGGGCACGCCCGCGGAGCTCACCCCGACGTCAGGAGGCGCCTGATGTACGGATGGCTGTGGCGCGCGCTGCCTGGGCCGCGCTGGGTGCGGGTGGGAATCCTGGTCGCCCTCGCCGCGGTTGTCGTGGCAGTGTGCTTCGCCTGGGTGTTCCCGGCAATCGCCCCCTTCATGCCCTTCAACGACATCACGGTGGACTAGATGACCCGCATCCTCGTCGTCGACAACTATGACTCGTTCGTCTACACGATCGTCGGCTACCTCGACCAGCTCGGGGCCGAGACGGTCGTGGTGCGCAACGACGCCGTCCCGTCGGCGGCCGAGCGCGCGGAGTACGACGGCGTGCTGATCTCCCCCGGCCCGGGCACGCCGCGGTCCGCGGGCGCGTCCATGCAGGTCATCGAGGACTGCGCGGCCGCCGGCACGCCGATGCTCGGCGTGTGCCTCGGTCACCAGGCCCTCGGCGAGGTCTTCGGCGCCACGGTCACCCACGCCCCGGAGCTCATGCACGGCAAGACGAGCCCGGTCGTGCACGACGGCGCCGGCGTCCTCGCGGGCCTCGGCTCGCCCTTCACTGCCACGCGCTACCACTCGCTCGCGGTGGTCGACGGGACGGTGCCCGACGAGCTCGTCGTCACGGCGCGCACGGCGCCGAAGTCCGACGGCACCCCGGGCGTCATCATGGGCCTCCAGCACCGGGAGCTGCCGCTGCACGGCGTGCAGTTCCACCCCGAGTCCGTGCTCACCGAGGGCGGCCACCGGCTGCTCGCCAACTGGCTCGAGCTCTGCGGGCTCGCCGGCGCCGTCGAGCGCTCCGCCGGGATGGCGCCGCTCGTGCGCGAGACCGCGCGCGCCTGACCCGCGGGAGGCCGCGCAGGCCGGACCGTGGGAGCCCGCGCTGACCCCGGCTCCGGTGACCGGACGACGCAGGGC
>JAEZZV010000099.1 GCA_023418375.1 Actinomycetes bacterium
CTACCACCGCCGGCGCAGGCAGGACCGCCTGGGCCGGTTGACCCCCATCGAGTACGAGATCATCATGACCGCACCGGCCACCCAGGCCGCGTGACTACCCGCTGTCACCTATCCGTGCAGCAGACCCCCCAGATGAGGTGTTTGCGCAGGTCATAGATGCTTTCGATGATCCCGAATGACACCGGATGATCCCTGGCCCACTACTCCGCGGGTTGTGGGTTCGATCCCCACGGGGCCTACGTTTCCGCAGGTCAGAGCGTTATTGACCTTGCAAGGATCGCTCGACAGCCACGCTTAGACAGGCCGCGGGCCATGGGGCGAGTCTGACCCGAAGCTGACGTTCGCGCAGGTGAGGGACTTCTTGATCTTTCGCTGGTCAGGTCGACAACCAGCGGTCAGATTGTCCGCGGGTTGTCACCCTGTACAGACTCGCGCTCGCCTCCGGTACTCCGCGTTCGTGCAGGTCAGAGGCCGCGCGATTTCGCGTGTCGGCGGGCGACGGACAGCGGCTGGTCCGCACCTGGTCCGCATTTGGTCCGCACTTCGCCGAGCAAGGCCATCAGCCAGCGGCCGGGCGTTCGCTCGACGGCCCCACTGCGCGACTGGTGGGGCGCGGCCGGAGCGGCTCAGTCAGCCGAGCGGACCATGCGACGGCAGAGACGAGCACCCTCCGGTCGGAGTTCCACGCAAGGTCGCGCAACGGCGGCGGCCGGGGCCGCGGCCGCCGAACTCGTTCGTGACCAGCGAGCAGCTCGACGCACCCACCGGGTCTGTTCGGGGCATCGTTGCCCGGGCCCCGATCGGTCTTCGCCGGGCCTCCACCCCGTGATAGGCAAGGCACGTGCTGAGCTTCGAGGACATCGTCGACCGCACTGATCCCGAGACCCTCGCGCGCGGTCGCGCCTACGCACGCCAGGAGCGTGTGGAGGCTCTTCATCGCGCGCGAGGCGAGCTGCGGGCGGAGGTCGTGGGCACCCAGACGTATCGTGTCCGGATCGGGGACGAGTCATGGTGGTGCGACTGCCCGGTGGGAGTCACGGGCGCACTCTGCAAGCACTGCGTTGCCGTGCTGATCGTCGCGGGTGCCGAACCAGACCCCAGCGGTCCGGTAAGCGCCGATCCTGCCGATGCGTGGCTCGAGAGCCTGGACGCCACCGCGCTGCGAGCCCTGGTTCGCGAGGCGGCCACCGAGGCCCCGGTCGTCGCCGACCTGATGGCTCGCGCCTACATCACCACCACCGACGACATCGCTGCACTGCGCGCCCAGGTCGAGGACGCGCTCAAGCCGCGCCGCCAGTTCTACGAATACCGCCAGGCCAACCGCTACGCCGCCGAGGCCGAGCCGGTGGTCCGGCTGCTCGTCCAGCGGGCGGCGCGTCCCTCGCCCCAGCTTCTGGCGGTCGTCGAACGGGCAGTGACCCTCGTGGTCCGCACCATCGTTCGGTCCGACGACTCCTCGGGAGCCCAGGGCGACCAGGTGTGCCGCTTGCTCGACCTGCACGCCCAGGTCGCCGACGCGCTCGGCGACGCGCTCGACCGCAAGGCTCGGCGTCGCCTGGCGACCTGGTTGCACAGGTTCGTGTTCTCGGGCCTGCAGGACTACTTCGAGATCGCCGTGGACCGGTACGCCGACGCGCTTGGCGCGGAGGGTGTCGCCGAGTATCGACGGCTCTTGGACCGGACCGCCGAGGCCATCGGCGAGGAGGCCTTCGCGGTGCGGTACGCCCGCGGCAGACTTGCCGTTCTGGACCGGGATCCGGCCGCGATCATCGCCGTCGTCGGTCAGGGACTGGCGATGCAGTATCAGGCGGTGGCCGTGGTCGAGGCCCTCGACGACGCCGGTCTGCACGATCTCGCGGTCGAGCATGCAGCACTCGGGCTCGGGCTCCCGCACAGCCATCAGGCGGGTGAGCTGGTGCAGCGACTGGTGGACGACGCGGCCGCGCGCGGCGACATCGGCGGCGTGCTCGAGCTGCGGCGAGCGGCGTTCACGCGGGACCCGTCGTCGACGACGCTCACCGCCTACCAGACCGCCGCCGAGGCGTCCGGCGCCTGGGCCGAGGAGGCCAAGGCCGCGGAAGACCTGTTGGCCCGGACGCGACCTTGGGAGTGGGTGGGCGTGCTGCTCGGCGCCCACCGCGACGACGAGGCGTGGGGTTTCGCCGTCGAGCACCCCGACGCCGCGCGTGGCCAGTGGGAACGGCTGTGTGCCCGCCGCGCCGAGACGGCGCCGGCCGAGACGGTGCCCCACTACCGCCGCATGATCACCGAAGCTCTGGCGACCACCGGGCGCGCCAGCTACGTGACGGCGGCTCGCCTACTCGTGCGCCTGCGCGCAGTGTGCGCGGCCGCAGGGACGACTGGCGAGTTCGTGGAGTTCGTGGCCGGGACGGTCGAGGCCAACCGGCGACGCCCGACGTGCATCGACGAACTGGTCCGCGCGGGCCTGATCCGCCGTGATAACAGCATCGTTGAGGGCTGAAGGGGACCCCGGGCTGCGCTCGTACCCAACTATGGCACCGCTTACTATGCCTGCCTATAGTATAGACGACCCAACTATCTATGGAGGTACGGTGTGTCCGACTTCGTAGGCCGCACGCTCGAGCTCGACCGGCTCACGCGCCTGCTCACGGAGATCAGCACTCGTGCGGCCGCGGGGCGAACCCACGACGTGGGCACCGCGGTCCTGCTCCGGGGACGGCGACGCGTCGGCAAGAGCCGCCTGGTGTCCGAGCTGATCTCTCGAGCCGACCTGCCCTCGGTGTACTTCCAGGCCGCACGAGGCGCCGAGCCAGCCGCCGAGCTGCAGGCCCTCATGGCGGCGGCCGCGCAGTCGGACCTTCCCGAGGCATGGCTCGCACGATCCGCGACCCCGTCCACCCTGACCGACGCCCTACGCCTCATCGACCGACTACTACCCACCGACCAGCCGTCGATCGTCGTCATCGACGAGGTGCCCTGGCTCCTGGCGGGCGTCCCCGGTGGTGCCGGCGAGCTCCAGCGTGTGTGGGACCACGACCTGTCCCGCAAGCCGGTCCTGCTGCTCCTGCTCGGCTCCGACCTGGCGATGATGGAAGCGCTCGACCACCACGACGCCCCGTTCCACGGACGCGCGACCCCGATGGTCCTGGACGTCCTCTCACCCCGCGACGTCGGCAGCATGACCGGCACGACCGGGATCGACGCCTTCGACGCGTGGCTGATCACCGGCGGCCTGCCGACCGTCGCGCGCGCCTGGGCGCCCGGCACGAGCCGCGACGACTTCCTCGCGAGCCAGTTCTCCGACGCGATCACCCCACTTGTGGTCTCCGGGCAGCGGATCCTCGACAGCGAGTTCCCGGCCTCCACGTCGGCCAGAACCGTCCTGACCGCGATCGGCGGGAAGGGCGAGCGGACGTTCACGTCCATCGCGCGCTCGACGGGAAGCAAGCCGATGAACGCGGCGACCCTCACCGAGGCCCTCGAGACCCTGTCGACCAAGCGCGTCGCCGTCGCGGACGAGCCCTTGTCGACGAAGGCAGACGCCAAGAACCGTCGATGGCGAGTTGCCGACCCCGGCCTGCGGTTCTGGCTCCGGTACGTCGAACCGGCCGTGGACGACATCGACCGCGGCCGGGGCGACCTCGCCCTGCAGCGCGCCCGCGAGGACTACACGACCTGGCGAGGCCGTGCGATCGAACCTGTCGTCCGGGATGCCCTCGAACGCCTCCTGCCCGACAGTCGCTGGCCGCAGGTGCGCGCCGTCGGCGGATGGTGGCCACGATCGAACGTCCCAGAGATCGACCTCGTCGGCGCCAACGCGCGACCCGCCGACCACTATGCGTTCGTCGGGACGATCAAGTGGCGTCCCGACAGCAAGATCACGAAGGCCGAGGTCACAAAGCTCGCCACGGACGCCACGAAGATCCCCGACCTCGAGTCGAGCACTCCACTGGTCGCGGTCTGCCCCGCAGGCGCCGTGCCCGACGACCGGCTGGCACAGGTGTGGACCGCCGACCACCTGCTCCAAGCGTGGCAGTAGGCACGGACGCTGCGGGGCGCAGCGACCGCGCGACAAGACGCAGGATCCCGGTCGAGTGGACAGGCGTAGTTCCGTGCGCGTCGACATCCAGCCACACTGGACCGTTGCAGCATGTGCGCAGCGACTCGCGACGACGGCCCCTGCGAGTGCAGCCAGGCCAGTCCGCACCTGGTCCGCAACTCCGCGAGAAGCGGCGCTGACCGATGAGAAGCTTCGAGCGCATCGCAGCAGGTCAGCCCGGCTTTCGGCCCACTGACCAGCCACCCCATTACCCACCACAAGCGACTTTTATCCGCGGGTTGTGGGTTCGATCCCCACGGGGCCCACACGTCCGCACGTCAGTGTTCGTGATCGTGCGGGACCGCCCGGGAGCTGTGGTCACCTGGTCCGCGGGTGTCGATCGCGCGCCTCATGGCAGGTCTCCTCTACGCGGTCCTGAAGTTCCACAACGCCCAGGAGGACGAAGGCGCCTTCAGCCTCGCGCCCGTGCACGCCGCGTAGCCGCACCGCGCTCGCACGCCAGCGAGTCCAGCCGCCCGGGTGCCGGGAGTGGGATGATCAACAGCGCTCCCGGCGGGAAGGACGAACGTGGCAGGTGCAGGAGACGTGGGACCCGGCGCCGTACGGCTCGGTCGCTTCATGGCGCTCTCCCTCGCGGCGGCCCTGTTCACCATGGGGCTCAAGGGCCTCGCCGCCTGGCTGACAGGCTCGGTCGGCTTCCTCTCCGATGCGCTCGAGTCGTCCGTCAACCTCGTCGCGGCGATCGTGGCGATCGTCGCGCTGCGCGTGGCCGAGCGTCCCGCGGACCACAACCACGACTTCGGGCACGGCAAGGCCGAGTACGTCTCCGCGCTGGTCGAAGGCGCGATGATCTTCGTGGCTGCGACGGCGATCGTGTGGACCTCCGTCGACCGCCTCATCCACCCGGTGGCCGTGGAGAGGGCCGGCGTGGGGCTGGTGCTCACGACCGGCGCCTCCGTGGTCAACCTCGCCGTGGGCCTCCTCCTGGTCCGGGTCGGCCGGCGTCATCGGTCCATCACCCTCGTCGCCGACGGCAAGCACCTGCTCACCGACGTGTGGACCTCCGCCGGCGTGCTCGTCGGGATGGCGCTCGTGGCCATCACCGGCTGGGGCCCGCTCGACCCGATCGTCGCCCTCGCGGTGGGCGTGAACATCCTCGTGACGGGCTACGGGCTCGCACGCCGCGCCCTCTCCGGCCTGCTCAGCGCCCGGCTGCCCGCCGAGGACCTCGAGCGCGTCGAGGCGGTCCTGGCCAGGTTCCGCGACGACGACGTCGACGTGACATCCGTACGCAGTGTGGAGTCCGGGCGCCAGCGGCTCGTCGCGCTCGAGGTCGCCGTTCCGGGGAGCTGGACCGTCGACCGTGCGCACGACCTCTGCGACGCGCTCGAGACCGCGCTCGACGAGGCACTCCCGCGGTGCCAGACGCTCGTGCACGTCGAGCCTCGGCGAACCGAGGCTCGGGCCTGACTCATTCCTCGGGCGGCCCCGTGGCACCGCTGATCCGGCCGAGGAGCGGCACGAACCGGCCGACCCGCGCAGCCCAGGCGTCGTAGGCAACGCCATGGAGCGCACGGAGGTCACGCCCATGCGCCAGGACGCTCCCATGCCCACCTGCGCAGCGATGGCACCGGCGTGGCCGGCCGCGGCCACCCAGCGAACCTGGCTCGGCAGCCGCACGAACGACTCTCGGCGAGACCCGATGCCCGCCGCCGTCCGGCCGCCCAACCCGCTCGATCGAAACGCTACAACCCGCCCCTGCCCTGCCGATGATCAAGGCACCAACCCTCGCGCACCCGCCACGGAGCACCCTCATGCTCGACCCCCGCCGTTCCCTCCAGGCACGCCTCATCGCCTCGTTCGCCGCCGTCTCGCTGCTCACCCTCGTCCTCGGTGGCGCCGGGCTGGTCGCGATGCGCGGGCTCTCCCAGAGCGCCGACGACGTCTACACGCAGGGTGCCGAACCGGCCAGCGCCGTTCGCGCGATCGAGGTCGCGTACTGGACGGGGCAGGCGGCGAAGGCGCGCAGCCTCATGGAGGGCAACACCCCGGACGTCGTCGCCGCGCTCGACGCGGAGTTCGCCGCCCAGGAGGAGATCATGGTCTCCGAGCTCGAGGCCGTGCTCGCGATGCCGCTGTCGCCGGAGGCGCGCGCGGCGCTGGAGGAGTTCAGCGCCGTGAACGCCGAGCGGCAGAGCGTGGTCGGCGAGATCAACGCCGCGATGGGACAAGGCGACTTCGCCACCGGGAACGCCCTCATCCAGGACCTCGAGACCCTCGAGACGCAGACCGTGACGCTCCTCGCCCAGGCGTCGGAGATCACCGCGGCGTACGCGGGCACCGTCGTCGACGACGCCCACGACACCTACCGGACGGCGTCGTCGGTCACCATCGCGGCCGCGCTGGCGATCGTCGTGGCCTCGATGGCCGTCGGCGTCGTCGTCGCGCGCCGGGTCGGCGGACCGCTGCGGCGGTTCGTCGGCGTCCTCGACGCGATGGCCGAGGGCGACCTGTCCGCGCGGGCCGACGTCCGCGGCAAGGACGAGATCGCGCAGATGGGCGAGGCCCTGAACCGGTCGCTCGAGGCGGTCGCCCGCGTGGTGCGGACCGTCGCCGGCTCCGCCGACCGGCTCGGCGCCGCGGCCCGCGGGCTGCGTGCCTCCACGGGCACCATCGCGACGACGCTGACCGAGGCGTCGGCACGGGCGGGGAACGTCGCGGGGGCGGCTGAGCAGGTCAGCCAGAACGTCAGCACCGTGTCCGTGGGCGCGCAGCAGATGGGTGCCTCGATCCAGGAGATCGCGCGCAACGCGGCCGAGGCCGCGACGGTCGCCGCCCAGGCCACCTCGCGCGCCGACGCGACGAACGCCCAGATCGCGCGGCTCGGCGAGTCGAGCCAGGAGATCGGCAACGTCGTCAAGACGATCAGCACGATCGCCGAGCAGACCAACCTCCTCGCCCTCAACGCGACCATCGAGGCCGCCCGGGCCGGCGAGGCGGGCAAGGGCTTCGCCGTCGTCGCCGGCGAGGTCAAGGACCTCGCCCAGGAGACCGCCAAGGCCACGGACGACATCGCCCGGCGCGTCGAGGCGATCCAGGTCGACAGCGCCGCCGCCGTCGCCGCGATCGCGGAGATCAGCACGGTCATCGCGCAGATCAACGACTACCAGGCGACCATCGCGAGCGCGGTCGAGGAGCAGAGCGCGACGACCGAGGCGATGAGCCGGCACGTGGCGGAGGCTGCGGACACCTCCGGCGACATCGCGTCGAGCATCACCACGGTGGCCGATGCCACCGAGGTGTCCAGCAGCGGCGCCCACGAGCTGGAGGAGTCCGCCCGCGAGCTCGCTGAGATGAGCGACGAGCTCCAGGCCGCGATCAGCCACTTCACCGCGGCCTAGGAGGCGGCGGGCGTCAGCACTGCGACCTGCGGCGACAGCCCGTTCTGCGGCTCCGCGCACGTGACATGGGACAACGGCCCCTCGCCCCGGCGTTGAACGCGATGCCGCGCGCGACGCCGCCCAGGTCCTCGGTCGTGACCGGATCCCCGGCTCCCCCGAGCCTCAGCACACCGGCGCGGGCGCCTGGCTGCCCGGCGGGAGCGCGCACACGACTCCCGACCTCGGGCCCTCGCCGCCCGCGTTGAACGCCGCGACGCGGAAGTACCCGGGCGTGCCGATGGCCTCGACGTACTCGAAGGCCGTCCACGACTGGCCCTGCACGATCCCGATGAACTCGTACGAGCCGCCATACCTGACGGTCACGGCACCCGTCGCGGTGTCGATCGACGCCGCAGCGCCGTACGAGCCGTCCGCCGCGTCCGCGCGGTATACCGTGTACCCGGTGGCGCCCGCGGCCGGCTCCCACAGCACCAGGATCTCGCCGGACCCGCCGCCCGGCTCGGCCCGCACGCTGGGCACGGCCCCGGGCGGCGCAGGCGGCGGAGGCGGGGGCGTCGTCTCCTCCGGCTCGGAGGGCGAGGGCGGTGCGGTCGGTGTCTCGGTCGGCGTCTCGGTAGGCGTCGGCGTCGGCGTGGGCGTGGGCGTGGGTGTCGCCGTCGGGGTCTGTGTCGGCGTCTCCGATGGCGTCGGCGCCCAGGTCGGCGGCGGCGTCCACGTCGGCGTGGGGTCGGTGACCACGACGTCGACCGGCGGCAGCTCGCGCGTCAGCCGGTCCACGCCGACCGCTCCGGCGCCCACCACGACGACGGCGACGAGCGCGAGCGCCGAGGCGCCCGCCGCGCGACGGCGGCGCACGTCGCGCAGGTACCGGTCGCGCATCTCGGCGGTGTACGGCCGGTCGAGCTCGGCCGCGATGCCCTCCTCCTGGGCGATGCCGCGCACGACGGCGGAGAGGTCGTCGGTCATCGCCGGCTCCTCTCGGTTGTCACGGGTGCCGTCACGGTCGCGTCCGACTCGTCGTCGACCACGTCCGCCGTCCCGAGCAGCCCGTTGAGGTGGTGCACGCCGTCGCTGAGGTACCGCTTCACCGCGCCGTCGCTGATCGACAGGCGCTCGGCGATGTCGGCGATCGTCAGGTCGTCGTAGAAGCGCAGGACGACGCACGCGCGCTGCCGGGGCGACAGCATCCCCAGCGCGGCGCGGGCGTCGAGACGCGCGGCGACGTCGTCGAACCGCTCCTCTGCCGCCCGGGCCAGGCGCGGCGCGGCGAGCACCAGGCGGCGCCGCGAGCGCGCCCGGTCCAGGTAGATCGTCGCGATCGCGCGACGCACGTACGCGTCGGCGGCGTTCACCGAGGGGAACGCCCTCGGCCGCGCAAAGGTGCGCACGACGGCGTCGTGCACCAGGTCCTCAGCCGCCGCCCGGTCGCCGGTCAGGAGCGTGGCGTAGCCGATCAGGGCCGGCCGTCGCTCCCGCAGCAGCTCGTCGACGAGCTCACGCCACCCGCCCATCGGATGCCTCCCCCAACGGACACACCGCGATCATCTCGCTGGATGAACTCCGCGGGGGGGCGAAACGTTGGGGCTCCGGCCCGGCGGATCGCGTCGGGTCAGCGGTAGGCCTCGGCCTGGGTCCGCTCGCTCGCAACGCGCACACCGTGGTGGTAGGCCAGGTGCCCGCCCAGCCAGCCGGAGACCCCCAGCATCGCCAGGGCGACGACGCTCAGCGCGATGCCCGCGCCGCTCGCGTCGTCCGTCCCCTGCCCGCCGCGCAGCACGAGGTTGACGAGGAAGAGCACGAGCACGGCGGAGTTGAGCGCCATGTGGAGCAGCCCGGTGCGGAACGCCTTGGTCCCGCGCGGGATCACCGACAGGTCGAGGAGTCCCAGCAGTGCGGCGACCACCGCGCCCGCGCAGCCGATGACGATGAGCCAGTAGGCACCCGTGGCGAAGGCCTCGGGCTCCTCCCCGAAGGCCGCGACCAGGTCGAAGACGAAGCTCGCCAGCCAGGTGCCGATCGGGATGGTCACCGCGATGGGGTGGAACGGGTGCCCGTAGGGCCCGGCGAGGACCGTGCGCGGCCGCTTGGCGCGTTCGAGCGCACCCGCCCAGGGCGCCTGGTCCGGTGTCGGCGACGTGCTCATGGTGGCCCCCTCCCGCGGCGGCCCGGGCGGGCCGAGGCCCGATCCCGGGCCGTGCCACGACGCTAGGCGCGCCGCCCCGGCACCGCGACCGGTGGCGACCCGCCCGACGCGCGGACCGCGGGGACCGCGCTGGCCCCAGGGACCGCGCTGGCCTCAGAGGCCGCGCGGGAACGGGAAGGGCCCGGGCGGGGCCGGCGCCCCCCCCCCC
>JAEZZV010000107.1 GCA_023418375.1 Actinomycetes bacterium
GACCACGACCACGTCCGCCGCGCCGGCCGCGTCGGGGACCGCCGCCAGGGCGTCGGCCAGGCTCCCGCGCGCGGGGACGACGACCGCGGGCCGGGTCAGGTGGGCGACGGCCAGCCCCCCGACCGCACGCAGCCCGGCCACCCTGCGCAGGAAGGCGCCGGCACTCGTCCAGAGCATCGCCCCCACGAAGGCGGCCCAGGCGACCTGGAGCACGATCGGCCGCTCGCCGTCGAGCAACGGCACCAGGAGGGCGGCCGCCACGAGGCAGACGCCCACGACGCGCCCGATCCAGGCGGCGCCGACGGTGCCCGTGGACCGTCGGCCGGTCAGCCGCCAGACGAGGGCCTCGAGGATCCACCCCCCGTCCATCGGGAGCCCCGGCAGGAGGTTGAAGGCCGTCACGACGAGGTTCGCGCCCGCCAGCGAGACCAGCAGCCACGCGACCGCGCCGCCCGGCGGCACGAGCGTGGCGAGCCCGGCCGTGACCCCCGCGACGACGAGGTTCGCCAGCGGTCCGGCGGCCGCCACGAATGCGCTCGCGGCCGGTGAGCCGGCGTCGTCCATCTCGGTGTGCCCGCCGATGAGGGTGAGGTTGACCTGGCGCACCGGGATGCCGCGGGCGCGCCCCGCGTACGCGTGGGCGAGCTCGTGCAGGAGGATCGAGCCGTACAGGAGCAGTGCCCAGCCCGCGGCGACGAGGAAGCCACCCAGGCGGTCGATCCCGGGGATCGCCGCCGACGCCGTCGGGCCGAAGACCGCGACGAGCAGGAGCGAGGCGAAGAGCCAGCCCGGCCCGAGCACGATGGGGATCCCCGACGCCCGGCCCACGACCCAGCCGGGACGGCGCGTCGGGCCTGCGGACGCGCGGCTGGTGGGCACGTCCACAGCCTACGGTCGGGCCGTGCCGGGCTGTCGGACCCGCCCCGTACCCTGCAGTCGTGAGCGAGACGGACAGCGGCACCGGCCCGGCGACGGTGGAGGACGCCGAACCCTCCCGGCGGCCGGGGCTGTCGCCGTCGCGGGCCAACGACTTCATGCAGTGCCCGCTGCTGTTCCGTTTCCGGACGGTCGACAAGCTTCCGGAGCCCCCGAGCCCGGCCGCGGTACGAGGGACGCTCGTGCACGCGGTCCTGGAGCGGCTCTTCGACGCGCCCGCGGGCGCCCGGACGCTCGACGCGGCGCGCGGGCTCGTCCCGCAGGCCTGGGAGGAGATCCTCGCCGAGCGCCCCGACTGCTCCGACCTCACGCCCGACGGCGACGTCGCGGCATGGTTCGCCGAGGCCGAGGCGTTGCTCGCGCGCTACTTCACGCTCGAGGACCCGAACCGGCTGCAGCCGGCCGAGCGCGAGCTGGTCGTGCGCACCGAGCTCGACGACGGGCTCGAGCTGCGCGGCATCGTGGACCGGCTCGACGTCGCCCCCGACGGCGCGATGCGCGTCGTCGACTACAAGACCGGCCGGTCCCCCGCCCCGGGGTTCGAGAGCGGCGCGCTGTTCCAGATGCGCTTCTACGCCCTGGTCCTCGCGAGGCTGCGCGGCCGCATCCCGGCCATGCTCCAGCTCGTCTACCTCGGCGACGGCACCGTGCTGCGCCACCAGCCGACGGAGGGCGAGCTGGCGGCCGTCGAGCAGCGCATCCGGGCCGTCTGGTCGGGCATCCGCACCGCCGCCGAGACGGGTCGCTGGGAGCCGCGGGCCAGCGCGCTGTGCGGGTTCTGCGCGCACCAGGCGCTCTGTCCGCTGTTCGGCGGCACACCGCCCGAGCCCGCCCCCGAGGCCGTGGAGCGAGCGGTGGGCGTGCGCCCGACCGCCGCCGTGGGCTGACGCGCCGCGACACGGGTGCCCGGCGCGCCTCGTCCTCAGAACGCCCGCGCCCCCAGCAGGTCGATCGTCTCGCCGCCCACGACGCGCGCCAGCACGTCCAGGTCGACGTCCTCCAGGGTCTCGACGCGGCTGAGCCCCGGGAGTGCCGGCACGTCGACGATGTGCCGGATGCCGATGGTCCGCGCCCCCGAGGCCAGGGCCGAGCCGATGCCGGGCGGGGAGTCCTCGAGCGCGACGCACGCGCGCACGTCCACCCCCAGCCGGGCGGCGGCGGTCAGGTACGGCTCCGGGTGGGGCTTGCCGTGGGTGACCTCGTCACCCGGGACGACGACGGCGAAGGAGCCCTCCGGAGCGCCGGCCAGGACGGCGTCCGTGAGCGCGCGGTACGACATCGTCACCAGGGCGCAGGGCACCCGCGCCGCGCCCAGGGCCGTCAGCAGCTCCAGCGCCCCCGGCTGCCAGGGCACGTCGATGCGGACGTGGTCGACCACCTGGTTCAGCAGCCGCTGCACGATCGCCTCGGCGGGCGCGTCCACACCGTGCGCGATGAGCACCTCAGCGGCATCGAGCAGAGGCAGCCCGATCATCCGGGCCGCGTCCTGCGCTGTCCACGTCAGGCCATGGTCGGTGACGAGGTCGGCCTCGGCCTGCATCCAGGCGGGTTCGGTGTCGACGAGCGTCCCGTCCATGTCCCACAGCACGGCTGCGGGAAGCGAGGGGGCGACGGGATCGGGCAGGGCGGGGGTCTCCGGCACCCGCGCAGTCTAGGTGGCGTCGGGAACGTCCCCGGTCGAGCGCCTAGGCTGGCCTGCATGACCGACGCTTCCCTCGGCTCGTTGCGCGGGCCGGTCATGCTGGCGGCCTTCGAGGGGTGGAACGACGCCGGCAGCGCCGCGACCCAGGCCCTGACGCACCTGCAGGAGGTCTGGGGCGGCGACCTCATCGACGAGCTCGACCCCGAGGACTACCACGACTTCCAGGTGAACCGGCCGACCGTCGGCTTCGACGAGGACGGGAACCGCGTCATCTCCTGGCCCACCACCGCGGTGTACGCCACCGACCGCCCGGGCGGCGGCCCGCTCGTCGCGTTCGTGCACGGCATCGAGCCGTCGATGCGCTGGCGGCAGTACTGCGCCGAGCTGCTCGACGTCGCCGAACGGCTCGGCGTGACCACCGTCGTGACTCTCGGTGCGCTCCTGGCGGACGTCCCCCACACCCGGCCGATCCCGGTGACCACCACCACCGACGACCCCACCCTCCAGCACTCGCTCGCGCTCGACGCGAGCACGTACGAGGGCCCGACGGGCATCGCGGGCGTGCTCCAGGCCGAGGCCACCCGGCGGGGGCTGCACGGCATGTCGATCTGGGCGGCCGTGCCGCACTACGTCGCGCACCCGCCGTCGCCGAAGGCGACCGTCGCCCTGCTCCTGCGGATCGAGGAGCTCCTCGGCGTCGCGATCCCGCTGGGCGACCTGCCCGAGGACGCGCGCGCATGGCAGCACGGCGTCGACGAGCTCGCCGCTGAGGACACCGAGATCGCGGAGTACGTCGCCCAGCTCGAGCAGGCGAAGGACACCGCAGAGCTCCCGGAGGCCTCCGGCGAGGCGATCGCGCGCGAGTTCGAACGCTATCTGCGCCGTCGCGAGCGCGGGTCCGGCGGGGGCTCGAGCTAGAGCCGCACGCCGAGGAGGGCGTCGATCGCGCGGGCCACGAGCCCGGGGGCGCCCTCGACGTCACCGCCGAGGGTGAGCGCCGCGTCGGCCCACGCGTCCACGGCCGCCAGGGCGCGGGGCGCGTCGAGGTCGTCGGCGAGCGCGGCCCGGATAGCCTCGATCGTGCTGTCCGCCGCCGGACCGCCGACGCCCGACAGCGCCGCGCGCCACCGGGCGAGCCGGACCTGCGCGGCCGCGAGGCCCTCGTCGGTCCACGCCCAGTCCGAGCGGTAGTGGTGGGCGAGCACCGTGAGCCGCACGGCCATCGGGTCCACCCCCGCGGCGCGCAGGGCCGAGACGAGCACCAGGTTGCCGAGCGACTTGCTCATCTTCTCGCCGCGGTAGCCCACCATGCCGGCGTGCACCTGGAGCCGCCCGCCGTCGCCGCCGAGCGCGCGGGCGTGCGCCGTCGACATCTCGTGGTGCGGGAAGCAGAGGTCTCGCCCGCCCCCCTGCACGTCGAAGGCCGACCCCAGGGCGTGCCCGGCGATGACCGTGCACTCGATGTGCCAGCCGGGCCGCCCGCGGCCGAGGACCCCGCCGTCCCAGGACGGCTCGCCCGGTCGCTCGCGTCGCCAGAGCGCCGGGTCCAGGGGGTCGCGCTTGCCGGGCCGTGCCGGGTCACCGCCGCGCTCGGCGAACAGCGCCACGGTCTCGTCGTGCGTGAGGCCCGCGACGGCGCCGAAGTGCCGGTCCGCGGAGATGTCCGCGTAGACGTCGCCCAGAGCGGGCCGGTCACCACCGGCGCCCTCCTCGACCGGGACGCGGTACGCCAGCCCGAGGTCGAGCAGGCGCGCGACGGCGTCGGCGATCATCGGGATGGTCTCCACCGCGCCGAGGTACGTGTGCGGCGGGAGCACACCGAGCGCCGTCATGTCCTCGGCGAAGAGGGCCGTCTGCTCGACGGCGAGGGCCTCCCAGTCCACCCCCGTCGCGGCGGCGCGCTCGAGCAGCGGGTCGTCGACGTCGGTGACGTTCGACGCGTAGTGCACCTCGAGCCCGGCGTCGAGCCAGGCCCGGTGCAGCAGGTCGAACGCGATGTAGGTGGCGGCATGCCCCAGGTGCGTGGCGTCGTACGGGGTGATGCCGCAGACGTACATGGTCGCGCGTGGGCCCTGCGCCGCGCGCACGAGCCGCCCCGTCGACGAGTCGGTCAGGCGTACGTCACCTCCCCGGCCGGGCACGCGAGGGACACAGGGGCCGGGCCAGGTTCGCACGTGGTGATCGTAGTCGTGGGTGGAGTCCCCCCCGACCGGCCCTGCGAGGGGGCCACACTGGTCCGGTGCCCTCCACCCTCGTCTGGTCCCGCACCGGCCCGCACTGGCACCCCGACGGTCTGACGTCCCAGGCCGACGTCGTCTGGCTGCGCGTCGACAGCCCGGCGCAGTTCCCTGCCGCGGGCGCGGAGCACGGGCTCCCGACGGACCTGCTGGAGCGCCTCGCGCGCAGGACGCACGGCAGGTCGAAACCGCACGTCGAGCTCCTCGACGGCGGCGGCGTCCACCTCGTCGCGCCGACGCTCAGCTTCAACGACCCGACCGACGTCGTCACCGGCGAGGTCTCGTGCCTCGTGCTCGGCGACGTCGTGCTCACCGCGGAGACGGGTCCAGCCGGGGTGCTCGACCGGGTGCAGGAGCGGCTGTCCCAGCCGCAGTCGTTCCCCGACCGGCTGACGGGTGGCCTGCTCTCGGCCCTGCTGCTGTCGCTGGTGGAGACCGCCGGCGACGTCGAGGACATGATCGCCGACGCCGTCGTGTCCCTGGAGGACGTCGTCTTCTCCCCGCGCGAGGACGCGCCGGTGGAGCGGCTGTACGAGGTCAAGCGCGAGATCGCGGAGGCCCGCCGGGCGCTGGAGCCCCTGGGCGCGGAACTGCCGGACCTGCTGACCGACCCCGACGGGACGTCGCCGGGCGACGCCTGGGTGCGGCGCGTGATCGCCGCCGTCGACCGCTTGGACCGGCGCCTGGAGGACCACGACGAGCTGCTCGCGGACATGCTGTCGGCGCACCTCGCGCTCGTCTCGGTGGCGCAGAACGAGCAGATGCGGACCATCTCCGCCTGGGCGGCGACCCTCGCCGTGCCCACGCTGGTCGGGACGATCTACGGCATGAACTTCGCTCACATGCCCGAGCTGCACTGGGCGTACGGCTACCCTCTGGCGCTCGGCGTGATGGCGGTCGTCGGCACGACCGTCAACCTGCTCTTCCGGCGCTCGGGCTGGCTGTAGCGCCCCGCGGCGTCACGCGGTCGCGCCGACCGCCTCGAGCGTGCCCGCGAGCACGAGCGCCACGATCAGCGCTGCGAACACGATGCGGTACACGACGAACGGCAGGAACGTGCGGGTCGACACGAGCCGCAGGAACCCGATGATGACGACGTACCCGACCACGAAGGCCACGGCCGTCGCGATCAGCGTGACGGCGAGCGACGGCGTACCGGGATCGCCGAAGTCGTCCAAGCTCGTGAACAGCTGCTGGAAGCCCGAGCCGAACACCGCGGGCATCGCGAGGAGGAAGGAGTACCGGGCGGCCGCCTCGCGGGTGTAGCCCAGCAGCAGGCCCATCGTGATCGTGCCGCCCGAGCGGGACACGCCGGGCACCAGGGCCATCGCCTGCGCGAGACCGAGGGCGACCGCGTGGCCGGCACCCAGCTCGTCGAGCGTGCGCCGCTTCACGCCGACCCGGTCCGCGTAGCCGAGCACGAGGGCGAACACCACGAGGGTCAGCGCGACGAGACGCAGGTCCCGGAACGGACCCTTGATCGCGTCCTCGAACGCGAGACCGAGGACCACGATCGGGACCGTGCCGAGCGCGATCCACCAGGCCATCCGCGCATCCGGGTCGCCGGCGCCCATGCGCGCCCGCCACGTGGTCCCGTTCGCACCGGTCAGCGCGCGCCACCACCCCGCGACGATCCGGGCGATGTCGCGGCGGAAGTACAGGACGACGGCACTCTCGGTGCCGATCTGCGTGATCGCGGTGAACGCGGCACCAGCGTCCTGGCCGTACGGGAGGAGCTCGCCGACGACACGCAGGTGCGCGCTGGAGGAGATGGGCAGGAACTCCGTCAGGCCCTGGACCAGGCCGAGGACGACCGCTTCCCACCAGCTCACGATCGGACACCCTACCCACACCGCCCCGCCGACGCCGTCCGGCAGGGTCCGGGCGGGCCCGGCCGGTAGCCTGCCTGCATGCTCGAGCGTCCCCTCGGTTCGACCGGTCTGCGCACCTCGGCGCTCGGCCTCGGCACCCTCACCTGGGGCCGGGACACGGACGGGGACGACGCCGCCACGCTGCTGCGCGACTTCGTCGATGCAGGCGGGACGCTCGTCGACACCGCGGCGTCCTACGGCCAGGGTGCGGCCGAGGAGCTGCTGGGCGAGCTCATCGGCCCGGTCGTGGCGCGCGAGGAGGTCCTCGTGTGCACCAAGGCGGGCATCCGCCGCACGGCCGACGGCGGGGCCGTCGACGCCTCACGGGGTTCGCTGCTCTCCGGCCTGGACGGTTCGCTGCGTCGGCTCGGCACCGACCACGTGGACCTGTGGCTGGTCCAGTCTCCGGATCCGGGCACGCCGCTGGAGGAGACGGCCGGCGCGCTGCGCTTCGCGCTCGACTCTGGCCGCGCGCGGTACGTGGGCCTGTCCAACCACGCCGGCTGGCAGACGGCGCGGGCCGCCTCGCTGCTCGAGCCTGCGCACGCGCTGGCCGCCGTCGAGGTGGAGTACTCGTTGCTCGAGCGGGGCGTCGAGCGGGAGGTCCTGCCCGCGGCCGCGGCGCTCGGGATCGGCGTCCTCGCGTGGTCCCCGCTCGGCCGGGGCGTCCTGACCGGCAAGTACCGCCGGACCGTCCCCGCCGACTCACGGGCGGCGTCGGCGCACCTCGCCGGCTTCGTCGCGCCCTACCTCGACGCGTCGTCCGCGCAGGTGGTCGAGGCCCTGGCGACGGCGGCGGAGGGCCTGGAACGCTCGCCGCTCGAGGTGGCCCTCGGGTGGGTGCTCGGCCGACCGCAGGTGGCCGCGGCCGTCGTCGGCCCGCGCACCCCTGCGCAGCTCGCGACCGCGCTCGCGGTGGCGGCCGACCTGCCCGACGCGATCGTCTCCGCGCTCGACGAGGTCAGTGCGCCGGCGATCGGCTATCCCGAGCGTCGCTGACGGCGCCCCGTCGCTCCCGCCGACGGACCGCTCAGGACGCGTCGGTGTTGTCGAGGAGCTCGTCGTCGAGGTCGTCCTCGTCGAGGTCGTCGTCGTCCAGGTCGTCCTCGTCGACGTCCTCCACGTCGTCCTCGTCGTCCTCGTCGTCCTCGTCGTCCTCGTCGTCGTCGTCCAGGAGGCCGACGGGCAGCGTCTCGGAGTGCACGCGCGCGAGCGCGTCCTCGTAGACCTCGAACGCGTCGGCGAGGACGTCGTACGCGTCGTCGACCGCCGGGTCGTCGTCCGTGCGCCGCGTGCTGACCGCGTGGAAGTGGGCCTCGAGGGCGGCGACGAATCGGTCCAGGGCGGCACGGGGGTCCACGGTCATGGGTCGAAGGTAGCGCCGCGACGTGCACAATGGCAGTCGGCCGTCCGGCCGGGGCTTCGGGAGGTACGGCTGTGCAGCAGAACGCGGGGCGGCGACCGCAGCGCGACGGCTGGGAGGCGCAGGGCGCGCACTACGAGTACCGCGTGCTGACCCTGGAGCCGCCGCTCGGCGTCGGCGACGCCCGCCGCCTCCTCACCGACGAGGCCGAGTACGGCCGCTGGGAGCTCGCCCGCGCCCTGCTCTATCCCGGCGGGCGCCGCAAGGTGTGGCTCCGCCGCAAGATCATCCACGTGACCAGCACCTTGTAACCCACTCCGCGACGCCGGACGGGGGGGCGGGCGGGCGAACCGGGCTCGCTCAGTAGGTGCGCAGCAGCCGGTCGAGGACCCGCGCGCCGAAGCGCAGGGCATCGACCGGGATCCGCTCGTCGACGCCGTGGAACAGCGCCGGGAAGTCCAGGTCCGCGGGGAGCCTGACCGGCGCGAACCCGTAGCCCGTGATGCCGAGGCGGGAGAGGGACTTGTTGTCCGTGCCCGCCGACAGCGCGTACGGGAGCACGACGGCATCGGGGTCCTCGGCCACGAGCGCCGCGGACATCGCATCGACGAGCCCACCCGCGAAGGGCACCTCGAGGGCGACGTCGGCGTGGATGGTCTCCACGCGCACCTTCGGTCCGGCGAGGGCGGCGACCGTCGAGCGGATCTCCTCCTCCTGGCCGGGCAGGAAGCGGCAGTCGAGCTCGGCGGTGGCCCGGCCGGGGACCACGTTGGTCTTGTAGCCCGCGTCGAGGCGGCTCGGGTTGACCGTGTTGCGCAGGGTCGCCGCGACGAAGCGCTGCGCCGTCCCGAGCGCGCCGACCAGCCGCTGCACGGCCGCCTCGTCGTCGGGCTCGTACGGCAGACCCGTGAGGTCCGCGACGCCCCGCAGCAGGTGCTGCACTGTCGGGGTCAGGTGCATGGGCCACGGGTGCGCGCCGATGCGGGCGACGGCCGCGGAGAGCTCGGTGACCGCGTTCTCGGTGTTGACGGCGGACCCGTGCCCGGCCCTGCCCTCGGCCACGAGCCGGAGCCAGGCGATGCCCTTCTCCGCCGTCTGGAGCAGGTAGGCACGGCGGCCGGCGACCTCGACCGAGTAGCCGCCGACCTCGCTGATCGCCTCCGTCGCGCCCTCGAACAGCTCCGGGCGGGTGTCGACGGCGTAGCGCGCCCCGTACACCCCGCCGGCCTCCTCGTCGGCGAAGAACGCCACGACGAGGTCGCGCCGGGGGGTGGTGCCCTCGCGGACCATCCGGCGCACGACGGACAGGATCATCGCGTCCATGTCCTTCATGTCCACGGCCCCCCGCCCCCACAGGAGGCCGTCGCGCTCCTCCCCCGAGAACGGGTGCACGCTCCAGTCGCTGGCCTCCGCTGGGACGACGTCGGTGTGGCCGTGCACCACGAGGGCGGGCAGCGACGGGTCCGACCCGGGGATGCGGACGACGACGTTCGTCCGCCGTGGGGCGGACTCGAAGACCTCCGGCTCCAGTCCGACGTCGGCCAGGCACGTCGCGACGTACTCCGCTGCCGCCCGCTCGCACGGTCCCGACCCGTCGCCGTAGTTCGAGCTGTCGATGCGCAGAAGGTCGACGGCGATGCCGAGGACCTCGTCCTCGGCGGTGGGGTGCGTGGCGGTCATGACCCGCACCGTACCGCTCGGTACAGCAGGTCCCGGTGGGTCATCCGGCCACGGCGTCCAGCCCCCTGCGCGCCAGCAGCGGCCCGATCTCCGGGTCACGGCCGCGCAGCTCGCGGAACGCGTCCATGACGTCCAGCGAACCGCCGCGGGACAGCAGCAGGCGCCGGAACGCGTCACCGTTCTCCCGGCGCAGGCCGCCGTTCTCGCGGAACCACTCGACGGTGTCGGCGTCGAGCACCTCCGACCAGATGTAGCCGTAGTACCCGGCCGAGTACCCGCCGGCGAAGATGTGCTGGAAGTACGTGCTGCGATACCGGGGCGGCACCGGGTCGAACGCGATCCCCGCCTCCTCCAGCGCCCGCCGCTCGAACGCCTCCACCTCGTCCACGGTCGTCGGGAGCTCGTCCTCGGTCCTCTGGTGCCACGCCTGGTCGAGGATGGCGGCCGCCAGGTACTCCGTCGTCTTGAAGCCCGCTCCCCACAGCTGGGACGCGATGAGCTTCTCGACCCACTCGGCCGGCATGGGCTCGCCGGTCTGGTGGTGCACGGCGTACCGGCCGAGGACCTCGGGGTCCAGCGCCCAGATCTCGTTCACCTGCGACGGGAACTCCACGAAGTCGCGCGGCACCTCGGTCCCGGACTGCGACGGGAACCGCACGTCCGAGAGCAGGCCGTGCAGCGCGTGCCCGAACTCGTGGAACAGCGTCTCCACCTCGTCCCACGTCAGCAGCGTCGGCTCGCCCTCCGGCGGCTTGGGGATGTTGTGGTTGTTCATGATCACGGGCCGCTCGCCCAGCAGCCGGTTCTGGGCGACGATCTCGTTCATCCACGCGCCGCGGTGCTTGGACTCGCGCTGGTAGAAGTCCACGAGGAACAGGCCCAACGCTGTGCCGTCGGCGTCGCGGACCTCGTAGACCCGCACGTCGGGGTGGTACCCGTGCAGGTCCTCGCGACGCTCGAAGGTGAGCCCGTAGAGGCGCTCGGCGGCCAGGAAGACGCCGTCGGCGAGCACGCGCTCGAGCTCGAGGTAGGGCCGCAGCACGGCGTCGTCGAGGGCGTACCGCTCCTGGCGCACGCGCTCGGCGTACAGCGACCAGTCCCACGCCTCGAGGGTCGCGCCAGGCTCGTCCGCCTGCAGCGCCGCTTCCAGGGCCGCAGCCTCCTTGCGTGCGTTCGCCACCGCCGCCGGCGCGAGGCGACCGAGCATCGCGTTGACCGCCTGCGTGGTGCGCGCGGTGCCGTCCTCGGCGACGTAGGCGGCATGGTGGTCGTAGCCGAGCAGTCGCGCCCGGCGGGCGCGCAGCCGCGCGAGCTCGACCAGCACCGCCCGCGTGTCGTGCTCGCCTCCGCGCAGCCCGCGGGTGACCGACGCGCGGTGCAGCCGCTCGCGCACCCCCCGCCGCCGCAGTGCCGCCAGCGCCGGCTGCTGGCTGTAGAGCTGGAGCTCGAGGAGCCACCCGGCGTCGTGCCCGCGGTCGGCCGCCGCGGCCCGGGCCGCTGCGACAGACTCCGGTGCCAGGCCCTCGAGATCGGCCTGGTCCGTGACGAGCAGCGCGGCCTCGTTCGTCTCGGCCAGCAGTGCCTGCCCGAAGCTCGTCTCGAGCGTGGTGATCCGCTCGTTGAGGTCGCGCAGCTCGACCTTGGCGTCCTCCGGGAGCGCGACGCCCGCACGGCGCAGGTCCTTGCGCAGCGTGTGCAGCAGCCACGACGCATCGGGGGCGAGGCTGACCTCCCCGGCCGCCACCCGCGCGTCGAGCGCATCGAGGCGGGCAGCCAGCGCCGGGTCCAGGTAGATCGCGTCACGGTGCGCGGCGAGCATGGGCGCGACCTGGGCCTCGACGGCGTCCAGCTCAGGGTTCGTGTGCGCGCTGGTCCGGTTGAAGAACTCCAGCGCCACGCGCGTCAGAAGACGGCCCGCGCGCTCGAGCGCCACGAGCGTGTTCTCCTCGGTCGGCGGCTCCGGGTCGACCGTGATCGCGGCGACCTGGCGGCGGTGCTGGGCCATGCCGGCCGCGAAGGCAGGCAGGTAGTGCTCGGGCCGCACGGCCGCGAAGTCCGGCAGCGCGTACGGCAGCACCGAGGGCGCCGCGAAGGGGTTGGCGGCGTCGAGCTCGCTCGGTTCGGGTCGCTCGGTCACGCGGGGGTCCTCTCGGTCGCGGCCGTGGTCTCCCCCGGCCATGGTTCGTTCGGTCGGCGCTGGTCGCCGCGCAGCACGGTGCCCACCCAGGCGTCGCGCCGGACGCCGTCGCGGTGCGGGAGCTCGGCCCGCAGTGTTCCCTCGACCAGGAACCCGGCGCGCCAGGCGACGCGTCGTGAGGGCCAGTTGCCCACGACCGCGCGCCACGAGACACGCAGCAGGTCGAGCCCGTCCGGGTCGAACGCGGCGTCGAGGACGAGCGCGACCGCTCGCGTCATCACGCCGCGGTGCCGCGCCCAGGGCGCGAGCCAGAAGCCGATCTCGGCGGTGCGCAGCTCGATCCGGTGCAGCCCGATCATGCCGAGCACCGTCCCGTCCGGCTCGCGCACGCCCCACGTGAGCTCGGCACCCGACTCCCACCCGCGCGCCACGACGTCCTCGACGAACGTGCGCGCGTCCCGCACGGTGTACGGCTGCGGCACGGGAACCCATCGGGCGACCTCCGGGTCCTGGCAGGCCCGGGCGATCGCATCGACGTCAGCCTCGGTGGGCGGCGCGAGGAGCACGACGCCGTCGGTCAGGACCTGGTGCACCGGCTCACCCTAGTCAGGCCGCCCCGCACTGTCGTCACCATTGGCGTCGCCCGCGGCGCCTCTCGCGGCATCATCGGTGTCGTGAGCCCCACGGTCGCCGACGGCCATCGCGCCGCCCTGTCCGCACTCGCCCCCGAGGCCTGGGGCACGTACCTCGACGCCCACAGCGGACTGCCTGGACCGCGCGGGAACCTCGAGCTGCTCGCCGCAGCCGCCGACCTCGCGCCGGCCGCACTCCTGCGCACGTGGGCGGCGTCCGACGACGAGTACCGGGCGTCCGTCGGGGCCGCCGGGCTCGGGCGGCTCGCCGCCGACGGCGACCCGGACGCGCTCGACGAGCTACGCGTCCGCGCGAACGACGCGCGGTGGCGGGTGCGCGAGGCGGTCGCGATGGCCCTCCAGCGGATCGGGGACGCCGACGGCGCACGGTTGCGCGCCGTGGCCGACGCCTGGGCGACCGGGTCGGCGCTCGAGCAGCGGGCGGCCATCGCCGGGATCTGCGAGCCGCGCCTGTTGCGCGCGACGGCGGACGCGGCGCATGCCGTCGCGCTGCTCTCCCGGGTGACGGCACGCCTGGCCACCCTGCCGGCCGAGGACCGTCGCGCCGACGACGTCCGTGCGCTCCGCAAGGCACTCGGCTACTGCTGGTCGGTCGCCGTCGCGGCCGACCCGACGG
>JAEZZV010000134.1 GCA_023418375.1 Actinomycetes bacterium
GACGATGCGCGTGCCGTACAGGTCCCGGCGCAGCACCGAGATCGCGGCGAGCACGAACACCCAGAGCAGCACCAGGTAGCCCAGCCGGAGCAGGGTGATCGTCAGCTCACTCATGCGGGGCGGATCACCGGTCCTCGTCGTCGTCGCTCCCGGTCCAGAAGAGGATCCGGGTGCGGCCGATGGTGATCGTGTTCCCGTCGACGAGCGTCGCGGCCGGGACGTGGTGCCCCTCCACGTACGTGCCGTTGGTCGAGCCGAGGTCCGTGGCGATGACGGCGTCGGACGTCACACGGATCTCCAGGTGCCGCCGGGAGACACCCGGGTCGTCCACGATGATGTCCGCCTCGCTGCCGCGCCCGATGACCGTGACCGGCCCGGTGAGCAGGTAGCGCTGGCCGTCGATGTCGATGAGCGGGTGCCGCTGGCTCGCGGCGACCGTGGTGGCCGGCGCGACGGCGCCGCGGACGGTCGCCGAGCGGACGAGGAAGCGGCCGGTCTCCAGCTCGTCGCTCTCGACGAACGCGACGGTGACCGGGCCGAGGAACGCATACCGCTGGCCGGTGGCGTGCTCGGTGACATTGGCGGCCAGCTCGTCCGCGAGGGGCTCGGCGCCCCACTCGACCACCTGCTCGTGGTCCACCGGGGACAGCTCGATGACGAACTCGTTCGGCACGACCGTCCGGTCGCGGCCGACGACGGCGGCGCGGTCGTCGATCTCGCGCCGGAGCGCGCTCGCGAGCTCGACCGGCTTCACCTCGCTCTTGAAGGCCTTCGCGAACGCGTTGCTGACCACGCGCTCGACGCCCTTCTCGAACTTGTCGAGGACTCCCATGCCACCTCCTCCCGGCCGCCGCGCGGGCCTCGCCCGCTGACGTCGTCGTGCCTGGTGGCGGGCCGTGGGCCGGAACCTGGGTCGTCCAGGTGGGGGTGCCTCGCAGCTCGTGGGTCTGGGCTGCGCGGCGTCCGGCGTCGGACCGCCTCCTGGTCCGCGTCCGATCGTATCCGCCGGGCGGGGCCGGGGTCGCACCGCCGGTCCAGGGCGCGCGGGTGACGTGCTAGCCTTTCTCGGCGCGCGCGAGTGGCGGAATAGGCAGACGCGCACGGTTCAGGTCCGTGTGCCCGAAAGGGCGTGGGGGTTCAACTCCCCCCTCGCGCACAGGTCGACAGGCCCCCGGAGCTTCGGCTCGGGGGCCTGTCGCGTGTCCGGGCGTCGGCGCCCGAGCGCTCGGTGGCGGCGTCGGAGAGCTCGCATCACACGGCGACCCGAACCTTCCGAACGTCGGGCGGACGACGGAAATGGGGCGGCGCCGGGAGGGGCCGCGGAGCACACTGGGGCCATGCCGCGTGGGGCGGTCGCCGGGATGGTGGCGTGCCTGTGCCTGGGTGTCGTCGGGTTGGCCGGGTGCGACGACGACGACGTCGCCCTGGGCCGATGGTCGCCGCACGAGTGCTGGTCCGCCGCCCCGGCGGTCGCGGAGGTGACCTGCGGGACCGTCGTCGTGCCGGAGCGGCGGGTGGCCGGGTCGGCCGATGGTGACGCGGCGGCGGGCGACGGCGAGGTGGTCACCCTCGCGGTGGCGATCGTGCACAGCGACGCCTCGACCCCGGCCGCCGATCCGGTCGTCTTCCTCGCCGGCGGTCCCGGCTCACCGGCGATCCGCTCAGCGTTCGCCATGCTGCCCGCGTTCGAGCCGCTCCTGGCGCGGCGCGACCTCGTCGTCATCGACCAGCGCGGGGCCGGCGACTCCGCGCCGTCCCTGGCGTGCGGGCCCGCGGAGGACCCGGCGGGGTGCCGGGAGCGGCTCGTCGCCGACGGCGTGGACCTCGCCGCGTACACCACGCGGGAGAACGCCGCCGACGTCGTCGACGTCGTCCGGGCCCTCCACCTGGGTCAGGTGAACCTGCTCGGCGGCTCGTACGGGACACGTCTGGGTCTTGCGGTGCTGCGCGACCATCCCGAGCTGGTCCGGAGCGCCGTCCTGGACTCCGTCGCGCCTCCGCAGGTGACGACCGGTCCCGGGGTGGCCCGGAGCGCGGCCTCCGGGCTGCGGGTCCTCGCCGAGGGGTGCCGCGCCGACGCGACGTGCCGGGAGCAGCACGGCGACCTCGTAGACGCCCTGGTCGGGGCCGTCCGGGCGCTCGACGCGTCCCCGGCGTCGGTGGACGTCGGGGGACAGACGGTCCGGGTGGACGGCGGGGCGCTCGTCGGCCTCGTCGTGTCGGCGCAGTACTACACGGAGGCGATCCCCGCGCTGCCGTCCGTGATCGACGCGGCCGCCGACGGGACCTCGGACCGTACGGGCGCCTCGCCACGGCGATCGGCGAGCGCACCGGAGCGCTGGACGGCGCCCTGAGCACGGGGATGATGTGGTCGATCGAGTGCGCCGAGAACGTGCCGTTCGAAGCACCGGCGGACTTCGCAGCCGCCGTGGCGGACCTGGACCCGGCGGTGGGTGGGCACGTCGTCGGCGCGAGTCTCTACGCCACGGGGATCTGCGACGTCTGGGACGTGCCCGCTGTGGACCCGGCGGATCGCGCTCCTGTGCGGGCGGACGTCCCGACCCTCCTGCTCGCGGGCGAGTACGACCCGGTGACGCCGCCGGCCTGGGCCGAGCTGGCCGCCGAGACCCTGACCGCGGCCCAGGTGTACGAGTTCCCCGGCGCCGGCCACGGGGTGTTCCGAACCTCGGCGTGCGCGCGTTCGGTGATCGTCGACTTCCTGGCGGACCCGACGGTGCCGGTCGACGCCGGCTGCATCGCGACGATGGGCCCGCCTGACTTCCGCTGACCGGCGGTCGCGTCGGGCGGTGCCGCAGGCTCAGCGGTGCGGCTCGTCGTCCTCGACCGGGGGCTTCTGGCTGACGAGGCCGCCGACCGAGGCGAGGAGGTCGGCGAGGGAGCCCTCGAAGCCGGGCTCGAGCTCGGTCGCCAGCCGGACGCCCTCGATGCCGTACGCGGCGTGCGCCTCGAAGGTCGCGGTGATGCGCCGGATCGCTGCGAGGCTGCCCAGCCGGATGTGGACCGACTCCGCCTCCCGCGCCCAGCGCAGGAGGTACTCGAGGTCGGGGTCGGCCACGTGCGGCCCGAGCCAGCGGCCGGCCGGGTCGTCGACGCCGTCGAGCGAGGGATCCATGATCACGGCTGTCCGATCGTCGTCGCGCTGCCGGATGTGAGGCCCAGCCACAGATATCGCCCGCTCGGATCAGCGGCGCAGGTCGCCCCCAGACGGCGCCGTTCGGGTGATTGCGCGACGGTCTGCTCACCGCGGGGCCGCACATGCCGATCCCCCAGGTGCCGAGTCCGCGCGGAGCCGCGGGCGCGACCGTGCCCGGGTCCGGGCGCGGCCGGGGCCTCCCACGGAAGGGATGCGCGTTGAGCATCGCAGGGCAGTTCGGTCGGCTCGGTAGGCGGCAGGCGTCGGTGGTCGTGATGGCGGCCGCTGCGGCCGTGGTCGTCGGAGGCGGACTCACAGCGTGCAGCGCGGACGCGACCCCGGTCCCCGTGGCTGACGGGTTCGGCAGCGGTGACGGCCTCAACCGCTTCGTGGTCACGCTCATCGAAGACTCCGGGGACCCCGGCGACACCGGGGACGCGTTCCCGGAGCCCGCTCGGCCGGAGACGCCGACGGCGGCCGCCACGCCCACGCCCGCCGACGAGGACACGGTCGTGAGGCCGCGGATCGACGCGGGCGAACGGGGGGTGCTCGACGTGGACCTCCTGGCACGTGCGCACGCCGCCCTCGGCCTCGGCGGTCAGATCGTGGCCTTCGGCTCGGACCCGTACTACGTCGTCGGGGAGCAGGCGATGCTCGTCGGACCCGGGGGGGACGGCGACGTCGTCGACGTCCCGGCGCCCGTCGTCGCCGGTGAGCCGACCGGATCAGGCGACGAGGCCGGCGGCCCGGGTGAGCACAACGAGGCTGGCGCGCGGGGCGAGGAGGCCGGAGCGTCCGGCACCTCCGGCCCGGCGGCGCTCGCGACCCTGTCCGCGAGGCCTGGCGTCCAGAGCGCCCAGCGGCTCTCGGACGGGACGGTGCTCGTCGCGACCGGCCTGACCGAGGACCAGGTCGCCGCGTTCCCGGAGGTCGCGGACGTCGAGGTGTCGCCGCAGGTGCCGGTGCTCGCCGACCCGACGGACCCGTACTTCCCGGCCTACGGCTGGAACCTGCGCAACACCGGTGCGAACGCCCACCAGCAGACGGCGGTCGAGGGTGCAGACGTCGACGCCCCCACGGCGTGGGACGTCACCCAGGGCCAGGGCATCGTGGTGGCCGTCGTCGACACGGGCTTCGACTCGGACCACCCGGACCTCGTCGGGAGCCTGTGGACCAACCCCACCGAGCCGTGCGGCTCCGTCGACACCAACGGCAACGGCAAGGCCGGCGACTGCCACGGCTGGAACTACTACGAGAACAGCGCCGACCTCGACAACGGGGCGTCCGGCACGCACGGGACCACGGTGTCCGGCGTCATCGGTGCGCGGGCGAACAACGGGACGGGCTCG
This sequence comes from Actinomycetes bacterium, assembly GCA_023418375.1. Taxonomy (GTDB): domain Bacteria; phylum Actinomycetota; class Actinomycetes; order Actinomycetales; family Cellulomonadaceae; genus Actinotalea. The sequence continues at coordinate 4,504 of JAEZZV010000134.1, forward strand.
GCCGGTGTCGCGCCGCAGGTCCAGCTCATGCCGCTGGTCGTCGGCGGGGGTTCCAACGTGGACATCACCTTGGCCGCGGAGGCCATCCGGTACGCGGCGGACAACGGTGCCGACGTCATCAACGCGAGCTTCGGCGGCGTGTTCGCCGGGCCGGCTCTGGAGAACCTCAGCGCCGCCGTGGACTACGCCATCGGCAAGGGGGTCGTGGTGGTCGCCGCTGCCGGCAACGACGCCGCGGACCGCGACACCTCTCCCGTGTACCCCGCGAGCCTGCCGAACCCGGCGCTGCTCACCGTCGCCTCCACGACCGCGGGCGACGCGCTCGCGACCACCTCGGCCTACGGCGACTCCTCGGTCGACCTGGCCGCCCCGGGCGAGAAGGTCGCCACGACCTGGAACGACGGCCTCTACCGCCTGGTCTCGGGCACGTCGATCGCCGCCCCGCACGTCGCCGCGGTGGCGGCGCTGCACCTGTCGCTCGATCCCGACCTCACGCCCATGGAGGTCCGGGCCGCCATCCTTGCCGACGTCGATCCGCTCCCTGCGCTCGCGGGACGCACCCTCAGCGGTGGCCGGCTCAGCGCCGCCCCGATCGCGACCACGACGACGCACCTTGAGGTCACCTTCGCGGGCATGGTCGGCGCACCGGGCGAACAGCGGCCCGTCGTGACCGTCGACTCCACGGCCCTGTCCGGCAGCTATGCCGTGCGGTTCGGGCTGGCGATGCTCGTGGACGGCGAGGTCTGGGCCGTGGCGGACGAAGACGTCACGTTCGGGGGTGCGCTCGGCACGACCGACGACTCCGGAACGGTGACGTTCTCGCTCGGGTCGCTTCCGGCGCTGGGCGAGCGCGACCTGCGGCCGGTCCTGACTCTCGGAGCCGGCGACTTCGCACTGACCGTGCAGGTGCTGCGTGACGGGGAACCGCTGACCCGCCCCTACGCCGCGCCGCTCCTCGTGGCGGCGGCCGGTCAGTCCGACGACGGCGGGACGGGGCCGGACGCGGGTGGCACCGACCCCGGGACCGGCGGTGGCACGCAGCCGGGGACCGGCGGCGGGAGCGAACCCGGGACCGGCGGCACCGAGCCCGGGACCGGCGGGACCGATCCTGGGACCGACCCGGGCACCGGTGGCGGGACGGATCCCGGGAGCGGCGGCGGAACGCAGCCCGGCGACGGCGGCGGCAAGGTGCCCGGCATCGGCGACGGCGGGTCCACCCAGCCGGGCGACGGCGGTTCGACGCGGCCGGGTGACGGGGGGTCCACCCAGCCGGGCGACGGCGGTTCGACGCAGCCGGGTGACGGCGGTTCGACCCAGCCCGGTGACGGCGGGTCCACCCAGCCGGGCGACGGCAGCTCCGGTGGTGGCACCGGACCCGGTACCGGCGACGGCGGGTCCACCCAGCCCGGCACCGGCGGCACCGACCCGTCGGCGGGCGGCCGGGACGTCGGCTGGTACGACGAGGTCGGCGCATTCCGCATCACCCAGATCAGCCCGGTCTACGTGCCGGCGGAGGGCGGAACGCTGGTGACCGTGCGCGGGCTGGCGCTCGAGGCCGGCCTCAACGTGCGGGTCGGGACCACGGCCGTGGCCTCCGTCGTCACGAGCACGACCGACCAGCTCGTCTTCCGCACACCGCCGCGCGTCCCCGGGACGTACGACGTGCGGATCTCCGGCGACGGCAGGGAGAGTGTGCTCCCCGGCGCGCTCGTGTACCTGGCGCTCGGCGAGTCGGCCCCGACGCAGCCCGGGACCGGCGACGGAGGCGCCGGCGGCACCGACCCGGGCTCGGGTGGCACCGACCCGGGCACCGGCGGCACCGACCCGGGCTCGGGCGGCACCGACCCGGGCTCGGGCGGCACCGATCCCGGCGGAACCCCGGGTG
>JAEZZV010000194.1 GCA_023418375.1 Actinomycetes bacterium
AGGTCGCCTCGGGCGAGGCGCTCGTGGACGCGCTCGCCGCCCACGCCCTGGCCTCCCCCGTCCGCGACCCCGAAGGGACCTCACGGTGACCCACCCGTACCTGCGCCCGCGACGCCTGCGCGCCACCCCCGCGCTGCGCCGGCTCGTCGCCGAGACGCGCCTCGCGCCCGCCGAGCTGGTCCTGCCGGTGTTCGTGCGTGAAGGCGCGCGCGAGCCGCTGCCGGTCGCCTCGATGCCGGGCGTGGTGCAGCACTCGCGCGACTCGCTGCGCCGTGCGGTCACGGAGGCGGCCGAGGCCGGCGTCGGGGGCGTCATGCTGTTCGGCGTGCCGGAGCACCGCGACGCCACGGGCAGCGCCGCGTGCGACCCGGCGGGCGTGCTGAACGTGGCGATCGCCGACGCCGTCGCGGAGGCCGGGGACGCCCTCGTCGTGATGGCGGACCTGTGCCTCGACGAGTTCACCGACCACGGCCACTGCGGGGTGCTGGCCGCCGACGGCAGCGTGGACAACGACGCGACGCTCGAGGTCTACGCGCGGGTGGCCGTCGCCCAGGCGGAGGCGGGCGCGCACCTGCTGGGGCTGTCCGGGATGATGGACGGCCAGGTCGCGGCGGTGCGCGCGGCGCTCGACGAGGCCGGCCGGGCCGACGTCGTGCTCCTCGCCTACGCCGCCAAGTACGCCAGCGCGTTCTACGGCCCGTTCCGCGACGCGGTCGAGTCGACCCTGGTCGGCGACCGGCGGACCTACCAGCTCGACCCCGCCAACGGGCGCGAGGGCGTGCGCGAGGCGATGCTCGACGTCGCCGAGGGCGCCGACGTCGTCATGGTGAAGCCGGCCGGCTCGTACCTCGACGTGCTCGCCGACGTCGCCGCCGCGAGCGAGGTCCCCGTGTGGGCGTACCAGGTGTCCGGCGAGTACGCGATGGTCGAGGCGGCGGCCGCCAACGGCTGGATCGACCGCGAGCGCGCGATCGAGGAGTCGGTCCTCGCGATCCGCCGGGCGGGCGCCGAGGCCGTGCTCACGTACTGGGCCGTCGAGCTGGCCGGCCGTCTGCGGGACGCCCGATGAGCGGGCCCGTGCCCGCGCCCGTGGCCGACGCGCCCGTGACCAACGCGGCCGCGTTCGAGCGCGCCCGGGCGGTGCTCCCGGGCGGGGTGAGCTCCCCGGTGCGCGCGTACGGCTCCGTCGGCGGGGTGCCGCGGTTCCTCGCGAGCGCGCGCGGGCCGTACGTGACCGACGTCGAGGGCCGCGAGTACGTGGACCTCGTCGGCTCCTGGGGGCCGGCGATCCTCGGCCACGCGCACCCGGACGTGGTCGCGGCGGTCCAGGAGGCCGCCGCCCGGGGGCTGTCGTTCGGGGCACCGACCGTCGCCGAGGCCGAGCTGGCGGAGGCGGTCGTCCGCCGGGTCCCGTTCGTCGAGCGCCTGCGCCTGGTGTCCACGGGCACCGAGGCGACGATGACGGCCGTCCGGCTGGCCCGCGGCGTCACGGGCCGCCCGCTCGTCGTGAAGTTCGCCGGCTGCTACCACGGGCACGCCGACGGGCTGCTGGCGGCGGCTGGTTCGGGCGTCGCGACGCTCGGCCTGCCCGGCTCCGCCGGGGTCACGGACGCGACGGCGGCCGAGACGGTCGTCGTGCCGTACAACGACCTCGGCGCCGTCGAGGCCGCCTTCGCCGCCCACCCCGAGCGCATCGCCGCCGTCATCACCGAGGCGGTGCCCTGCAACATGGGCGTCGTCCCGCCGGCCGACGGCTTCAACCGCGGCCTGCGCGAGCTGACCGCCCGGCACGGGGCGCTGCTGATCCTCGACGAGGTGCTCACCGGGTTCCGGCTCAGCGCGGGTGGCTGGTGGGGCCTCGCCGCCGAGGGCTGGGCCCCCGACCTGGTGACCTTCGGCAAGGTGCTCGGCGGCGGCCTGCCCGTCGCGGCGCTCGGTGGGCCGGCCTCGGTCATGGACGCGCTCGCCCCGCTCGGCCCCGTCTACCAGGCGGGCACCCTGTCGGGGAACCCGGTCGCCGTCGCGGCCGGCCTGGCCACGCTCCGCCTCGCCGACGACGCCGTCCACGCGCGCCTCGACGAGGTCGCCGCCGCCCTGCGCGCCGCGGTGGGCGAGGCGCTCGACGCCGTCGGGCAGCCGCACCACGTCGGCGCGGTCGGGAACCTCTTCTCGGTGTTCCTCGGCGAGGCACCCGCCACCGCGGGCGTCGCCACCTACGCGGACGCGCAGGCGCAGGACGCGTTCCGCTACCGCGCGTTCTTCCACGCGATGGCCGACGCCGGGGTCCTCCTGCCGCCGTCCGCCTTCGAGGCCTGGTTCGTCTCGGCCGCGCACGACGACGCCGCGGTGGACCGCATCCTGCAAGCCCTGCCCGCTGCCGCTCTGGCAGCGGCGGCAGCCGTGGCGATCTGAGCCACGCCGAAGGGTGCGCAGGTCTAGCGTGGGTGCCCGTCACGCGTGCACACCGTTCAGGGAGTGGTTGCGATGTCGGAACGCAGCGGCCGGGTCGGACGTGTCGTCGTCGCCGTACTGGCGGCCATGACGTTGGCGGGGTCGGCGACCGCTGCTCCGGCCGATGTCGCGCCTCCCCCCGTCACGACTCTGAGCGGCGTGGTCCTGGCGCTCGGCACAGGCGCGCCCGTGGCCGGGGTGACCGTCGCCGCCGACACCTACCGGGACGGCGGCTCCACGGACCGCCAGGAGACCACGACGGCCGCCGACGGCTCCTTCACGCTCACCCTCGCGTACGACGGCGTCTACCTCGTCCACTTCGCGCCGGACTCCCACTGGCTGCTGCCCGACGACGCCGCGGCCTGGGACACACCCTTCGTCCCTGGAGACGCCCCTGTCTCCGTGACGGCCGGCTCCGATGTCGCGTGCTCCGTCGAGGCCGTACCGACCTCGAGCTGGACCAAGCAGCTCGACCGGTTCGGCATGCCGAGGTGGACGGGGGCGCACTCGAGCTTCATGTGCGGCGGCGACGGCACGCACTGGGAGTACGCGGCCGTGGAGCGATTCTGGAGCCCGGGGTTCGGCAACGCGCACTTCTTCACCGGTGACGCCACGGAGGCGAGGGGGCTCATCGCCGGAGACCGCAACTGGGTGTATGAGGGCACCGCGTTCCGCGCACAGCTGGCGTCGGACGACACGTGCGGCGAGGGCTCCCCGGTGTACCGGTTCTACTCGCCCCTGTATCGCTCACACTTCTATACGGACAGCACCGCCGAGAAGGAGCACCTGGTCGCAGCCGACCCCGCCTGGTCCTTCGAGAAGGTGGCCTTCTGCGCTTACCACACCCCGCTCCCGGGTCTCGTGCCGGTCCACCGGTTCTGGTCACCGCGCTTCGGGAAGCACTTCTTCACCGCGAACGAGGTCGAGAAGAACCACATCGTCGCGGGCGACCGGAACTGGAGCTACGAGGGCATCGCCTTCTACGTCGTCGCACCCTGACGGTTCGGCAGGGTGCGTTTCACCCGTCACGACCCTGCGGGCCCGACTGCCGTGTCGATACGGTCCGTCTCGAACGCACCGATGCGCTCGAGACGTCACAGACACAGGGGGTCGACTGGCATGTCCCGTTCCCGTTCTCTGCCCATCGGCGCACTGGCGCTGGGCGCCGTGGCCTCGTTGCTCGGGGCGAGCGCCTCGACCGCGGTCCCCGCCCCGAGCCCGACGCCGGTGACCACGATCACCGGCCGGGCCGTGGTCGACGAGACGGGCGCCCCCGTGACCGGCATGACCGTGACGGTCACGGCCTTCGCCGGCGCCGACCACGAGGAGGCGGACGTCCAGCAGGTCACGCTCGGCGCGGACGGCACGTTCAGCTTCTCCCTCTCGTACGCGGCGGAGTACCAGATCGCGTTCGGGGGCGGCTACGTCCGCCCGAACCCGATCACGTCCGCGACCGCGTACGACACCCCGTACGTCCCTGACACCGGGTGGGCGATGGCGTACCCCGGAAAGCCCCTGAGCTGCACCATCACCGCCACGCCAACCAGCACGTGGCAGAAGTACAACAAGACCGGAGGAGGCCAGGAGTGGTCCGGGCCGTACTCGTACGTCGAGTGCGACGACGACTCCAACCAGTGGTACGCGCCCGTCTATCGGTTCTGGAGCCCGAAGTTCAACAACGCCCACTTCTTCACGACCGACTACGCCGAGGCCTCCCGGATCAGGAAGAGCGACCCGAACTGGACCTACGAGCAGGAGGCGTTCCTCGCCCTCAGCTACGAGGACGGCCGGTGCGAGGTGGGCACACCGGTGTACCGGTTCTACTCCCCGGTGTTCCAGTCGCACTTCTACACCAAGGACGCCGCCGAGAAGGCCCACGTCATCGCCAACGACCGCAACTGGACCTACGAGGGCGTCGCCTACTGCGCCTTCGACACCGCACAGCCCGGCACCGTCCCGCTCTACCGGTTCTGGTCCCCCCGC
>JAEZZV010000235.1 GCA_023418375.1 Actinomycetes bacterium
ACGCTGGCCACCCTCGCCGCCGCCGACCCCGGCGCGCGTCGCGCGAGCACCTGGGAGGAGTGGACGACGGGGCTGGCGAGCGCCGACACCGACCTGCTCGTCCTGCTCCCGCACGCCGACGTGCCGAAGGCGACGCTGGAGGTCTCCCGGGCGACGCTGGCGCGCGGGCGCATCGAGGCGCGGCACGTCACGGGCGGGCGCGGCGTCCGGCCGGTCGTCCTGCTGCTGGGCTGCGACACCGCGGGCTCGGCCGAGGACCCCGCCGGGTTCGCCACGCGCTTCCTCACGCGGGACGCCGCCGTCGTCGTCGCGAGCCTGACCATGCTCCGCACGGGGCACGCGGCGCGGCTGGCCGAGCGCCTGGTGACGGATCTGCGCACGGCCGCCGCCGACCGCCGCCGCACGCCCGCAGGGGACCTCGTGACCGCGTTCCGGCGGGCCGCGGTCGCCGACGGGCTGCTCGCGGCGCTGGCGCTCACGGCGTACGGCGACGCGGACTGGACGATCTGAACGGGAGGACGGCATGTTCACCGTCGAGATGCTCCCCGCGCAGCGGGGCGACTGCCTGTGGCTGACCTGGGGCGAGGGCGACGACGTGCACCACGCGCTCGTCGACGCGGGACCGGAGGAGACGATCCCGACGCTCGTGCCCGAGCTCGAGCGGCGGATCGCGGCCCTGCCCGGCCGCACGAACCGCATGGAGCTGCTGGTGGTGACGCACGTCGACACCGACCACGTGCTGGGCGTCGTGTCGCTGCTGTCGGACCCGCGGCGCGTCCCGCTCTTCAGGGACATCTGGTTCAACGGGTACCGCCACCTGGGCGCGGACCTGCTCGGGGGCCTCGACGGCGAGCGCCTCACCGCGTCCCTCCTCGGGCACGAGGACCGCTGGAACCGCGCCTTCGGCGGCGGCCCGGTGGCGCTGCCCGACGACGGCCCGCCCCCCGTCGTGACCCTGCGCGGCGGCCTGACGCTCACGGTCATCGGACCGCGACCGGCGACGCTGGCCAAGCTCGCCCCGGAGTGGGAGGAGGCGGTCCGCGAGGCGCACCTCCTGCCCGGCCAGGGCGCGCCGATCGTGCGTGCGTCGTGGCGGCGCGACGAGCTGCTCGGCTTCGACGTCGACGCGCTCGCCGCCGCGCCCTACCGCCGCGACCGGAGCGTGCCGAACGCCGCGGGCATCACGCTCGTCGCCGAGTACGCGGGCAAGCGCGTGCTGCTGCTGGGGGACGCGCCGTCGGAGGAGGTGCTGCCGGGCCTCGCGCGGCTCGGAGCGGGACCGCACCGGTTCGCCGCGGTGAAGATGAGCCACCACGGCTCGCGCGCGAACACGTCTCCGGCGTTCCTGGAGCAGGTGCGGTCGAAGACCTGGCTGGTCTCGACCGACGGCGCGGGCCACCACCACCCGAACCCGGAGGCGCTCGCGCGCGTGGTGACGACCCAGCGCCGCCCGACCTTCGTGTTCAACCACGTGAGCGAGTACGTGCAGGACTGGGTCGACGGCGCCGGCGAGCGCTGGCAGGTGCGGCTGCCGCGGCGACGCCGCGACGGCAGGTACGCGACCGGGGTGAAGGTGAGCGTGCGCTGAGCCCCGCTCAGCCGCGGGAGACGATCGCCTGGATCTCCGCGACGGGGACCTCGGCCGTCGTGACCATGTCCTGGTCCGGGAGCTGGGTGGGCGCGCCGCCCGCCGACGACACCCACGACGCGGTCCACCGAGCCGTGACCGTCATCGTCGACGTCGGCACCGTGTAGCCGGACTTCACCGGCTGGTTCGCGCTGGACCGGAAGAAGGTGAGGGCGCACGACGTGCTGCCCGCCCCCTCCGACCACGGCGTCCCTGCGTCCGGGCACGAGACGGCGTCCGCGCCTGGGGCCGACACGGTCAGCTCCGCGAGCTGGGCGTCCACGCGCGCCCACTGCCCACCGTCCACGCGCGCGGTGACGGACGCGGTGACCGGTGCGTCGTCCATCCACACCCAGGTGTCGGTGTTGATGATCGTCGCCCCCGAGCCCGGCAGCCGCGGGTTCCACTGCACCGTCCCCCGGGGCAGGTCCATCGCCTCGAACGCGACCTGGGCCAGCACCTCCGGGGGCACCCGGACCTCCACGGGCGGGGGCGGGTCGCCCGGCACCACGAACACCCCCGGGTGCGTGCGGTAGTAGTTGATCGCCACGTCGCCGGGAGTGTCGAACGCGCAGGTCGGCTCCCACCAGCGGCCCTCGGTGTCGGTGGCGTGGTCCTCGTAGCCCTGGTTCAGCAGGCCCTGCGCCGCGAAGTCGTCCAGCGTGTCGGACTCGCGCGCCGGGCCGCCGACCTTCCAGTACTCGTAGTACTCGTACCCGGTCATCCCCGGGCCGTACCAGCACTGCGGCGCCACCCGGCGCACCGACGACGACGAGAACGTTCGGCCCCCGGTCGTCGAGCCCGCCACCTCGATCTGGACCGCGACCGAGCCGCCCTCGTTGCTGGCGTCGACCTCCGGGGTCGACGTGCCGCCGCCGTCGGCCGGACCGCCGGGGTTCTGGAAGTCCGTGCCGAGGGCGCCGCCCAGGAGGGCGACCGCGAGGCTCGGGGCCACGGCCGCGGCGCCGAGGGCCCGCCACGTCAGCATGTACCGGCGCCCTCGGTCGTGAGGACGGTCCAGAGGCCTTCGGCCGTCGCCCCCCGCGCGAGCGTCACCCTGAGCAGGACCGGGGCCGCGACGCCGGCCTCCTCCAAGGTCACCGGCCCGTCGGGATCGGTGACGGTGACGGCCGAGTAGTCGTCGCAGCTCGTCGCGACGGCGGTGTCGCCGTCCACCGCGATGTCACCGATCGTGACGTGGAAGACGCCGCCGACAGTCCAGCCGTCCTCGACGTTGCCCGCCGCCAGCCGTGCCATCTCCGCCTGGATCTCCGCGGAGGTGAACACCGCGAAACCCGGGCTCGCCACGTTCGTGCGCATGGTCCGCCAGTACTCCAGGCGGTAGGTGGACATCCAGTTGAAGACGTCCGCCTCGTCGCCGGACAGCTCCGGCAGGTCCTCGAAGACGATGCCCAGCTCCGGGTCGGACAGGTCCACGACCGTGCCCGCGATCGACGTCGGCGACTCCGAGGGGGTCGGCGTCGGCGTCTCCTCCGGGGTCGACGACGCGGTCGGCGAGGCCGTCAGGCCCGGCATGTCCTCGTCGCTGCTGCCCGAGCACGCGGCCACCGCCAGCACCACGACCGCGCACGCCACCCCTGCCGCCACCGCTCGACGCACCGACGTCTCCTCCCCTTGGCCCGGGCGCCACCCTACCGAAACGGACATCCCCGGCACGGCGATCTCAGCCGACCGGGCCGAACACGCGGTCGGTGTAGGCGTTGGCGAACCGGCCCTCGGGGTCCACGCGCGCGCGGACACGGCGGACGTCCGCCAGGCGCGGGTAGAGCGTCGACAGCCGCTCGACGCCCAGGCTGTGCAGCTTGCCCCAGTGCGGCCGTCCGCCGACCGCGCCCATGATCGCCTCGACCGCGTCGAAGTACCGCTCGTGCGGCAGCCGGTGGTACTGGTGCACCGCGACGTAGGCCGTGGCGCGGCCGTGCGCGGTGGACAGCCAGACGTCGTCGGGCCCGGCGAACCGCAGCTCCATGGGGAACGGCACGGGCTCGCGCGTCCGGCGCAGCCACCCGTCCACCTCGGTGACGACGTCGCGCAGCGACTCCAGGGGCACCGCGTACTCCATCTCGCGGAAGACGACGCGGCGCGGGCTGACGAACACCTGGGCCGACGGACCCGCGTACGTGCGGTCCGACAGCAGCCGCGCGGCGACGCCGTTGACCGCGGGCACGACGCGCGGCGCGGCGGCGGCGAGCCGGTTCGTCAGCTCGAAGACGCCGTTGCTGAGCAGCTCGTCGTCGACCCAGCGGCGGGCCGGGCCGGGGCCAGGCGGCGGGGCCCCGCCCGGGGCCAGGCGGTCGTTGCGCTTGACCAGGGCCCGCCGGGTGAAGGGGAACCAGAAGAGGTCGACGTGGTCGGTGGTGGCGAGCCAGCCGTCCGGGCCGTCGAGGCGGTCGAGCACGTCGTGGAGGTCGTGCGTCTCCTCGCGCGCACGGAGCGTGAACGCCGGCACGGCCCGCAGGGTGACCGCGACGAGCACGCCGAGCGCCCCCAGGCCGAGCCGGGCCGCCTCGAACAGCTCGGGATCGCCGGTGGCGTCGGCCTCGCGCACCTCACCGTCGGCCGTGACCAGGCGCACGCCCGCGACCTGGCCCGCCAGCCCGCCGACCCGCATCCCCGTGCCGTGCGTGCCCGTGGAGATCGCGCCGGCGATCGACTGGTGGTCGATGTCCCCGAGGTTCGCCATGGCCAGGCCGCGGCGGGCGAGCGCGCGGTTCAGCGCCCGGAGCCGGATGCCCGCGCCCACGGTGACCAGCGCGGTCCCGTCCGCCTGCGGCTCCACGCCCTCCACGGCGTCGAGCGCGTCGAGGTTGAGCAGCACGCCGTCGGTGGCCGCGCAGTCGGTGAAGGAGTGCCCACCGCCGACGGCGCGGACCCGCAGGCCGTTCCGTCCGGCCCAGCGCACGGCGCGCACGACGTCGGCCTCGCCGCGTGGGCGCCAGAAGCGTGCGGCGCGCACGTCGACGGTCCCGGACCAGTTGCGCCAGACCCCCGGCGTGCGGCTCGTCATGATCGCCTGACTACCGGTGGGCGTCCGGGCCCGTCAAGATGACACGGTGATCTCCGGTGAATGCCGAGCGGCGGTGGCTGACCTGGCCGCGCCCCTGGCCGTGGTGGACCTCGCCGCGTTCGACGCCAACGCCGCCGAGCTGCTCCGCCGCGCCGCCGGCCGGCCGGTGCGGCTCGCGACCAAGTCGGTCCGCGTCCCCGCGCTGGTCGAGCGCGCGCTCGCCGCCGGCTTCTCCGGGCTGATGGCCTACTCCGTGCGCGAGGCCGCGTGGTGGGTACGCCGCGGCGTCACGGACGTGCTGGTGGGCTACCCAAGTGTCGACGTCGCGGCCCTCGCCGAGATCGCCCAGGACCCTGCGCTGCGCGCCTCGGTCACGCTCATGGTCGACGACATCGCGCACCTGGACCTGCTCGACCGCGCCCGGGCGACGACCGGCGCCGGCGACGCCGCCGTCCGCGTGTGCCTGGACGTGGACGCGTCGCTCGTGCCG
>JAEZZV010000243.1 GCA_023418375.1 Actinomycetes bacterium
CCGCCGACCGCGGCGTCGCCCGACCCACCCCGCCAGGCCGGCGGTCACCAGCATCGCGCCGACGACGGCGAGGTCCCCGCCGGTCGCGGTCCGGGCGAGGTGCTCGACCGGGAGCTCTGCGTCGCCCGCCACCGAGGCGACGAGGTCTTCGGTGATCCCCGGCCAGACCATGGCTACCGCGCCCGCCGCGACGCCCCAGACGAGCCCGCCGGTGATCGGCGCCGCCGGGGTCCACGCGCCCAGCAGCGCCACGCACGCGAGCAGCCCGACGCCGCCGACCAGCAGGCCGACGTCGAGCGTGGTCGCGGCCGCGCCCCGCGCCGTGACGGCGTCGAGGCGACCGAGCCCGACGCCGAGCACGGCGACGCCCACGGGCGTGAGGAGCAGCCCCAGGAGGAACCCGAACGTGTGCCGCGCGAAGTCCGGCGTGCCCCCAGCCTCGTCGAACGCATCCGGCGCCGACGCCCGGGCCGTCGGTGCGCCCGGCTCGCGGTTCCGGGCCGTCGGGCGGAGGTCGGGCACGGGCATGGGGGCTCCGAGCGGCCCGTCCGCCCGCCGCGCCGGCGGCGACGTCGGGGTGGACGGGCGGGCTGCGGTCTCGAGCATGTGGACTCCTCGTGCGGTCACCGAATCGGACATATCGGTATGAACCATGACACTAGGCGCCCGTGCACCCCGCGCTCCAGCCCGTGTCCGAGGGGTGGCACGACCGCCCGCGCGTCGCCCGCGCGATGCCGCGATGCCCGCGCGATGCCCGCTGGGCGGCGCTCGCCACCGCGCCTGGGACGAAGGGCGGCCGTCGCAGGCCGGCGGCGGCCGCAGAGTGGCACCGTGACGAAGGAGCTGACCGACGACGTGACCGCCCCGACCGCGGACCCGACCACCGACCCGACGGCCGACCCGACCACCGACCCGACGGACGGTCCTGCGGCGCTGGCGCTCTTCACGCCCCTGACCCTGCGTGGAGCCGCGGCCCGCAACCGCGTCTGGCTCGCGCCGATGTGCCAGTACTCCGCGGTCGACGGGATGCCGGGCCAGTGGCAGCTCGTGCACCTGGCGGCCCGCGCGTCGGGAGGCTTCGGCCTGCTGCTCACCGAAGCGGCGGCCGTGGTGCCCGAGGGCCGGATCACGCCGCACGACGTCGGGTTGTGGTCCGACGACCAGGCGCTGGCCTGGCGGCCCGTCGTCGACGCGGTCCACGCGCGAGGCGCGCTGGTGGGCGTGCAGCTCGCGCACGCCGGGCGCAAGGCCTCCACGTACCGACCGTGGTCGCCGGAGCAGGGCACGGTCCCGCCCCACGACGGCGGCTGGGTCACCGTGGCCCCGTCGCAGATCGCCTTCCCCGGCTACGCCCCGCCGGTCGCGCTCGACGCCGCCGGGATCGCGGGCGTCGTCCAGGCCTTCGCCGCGGCGACCCGGCGCGCGCTGGCCGCCGACTTCGACGTCGTCGAGGTGCACGCCGCGCACGGTTACCTGCTGCACCAGTTCCTGTCCCCGCTGTCGAACGAGCGCACCGACGCCTACGGCGGCGACCTCGCCGGCCGCGCCCGCCTTCTGCTCGAGGTCGTGACGGCCGTGCGCGCGGCCTGGCCGGACGACCGTCCGCTGCTGGTCCGGCTCTCGGCCACGGACTGGACCGACGGCGGGCTCGCGGTGGACGACGTCGCGACGGTCGCCACCTGGCTCGCGCCGCTCGGGGTCGACCTCGTCGACGTCTCCTCCGGCGGCAACGTGCTCGCGCCGGTCGCCGTCGGGCCCGGCTACCAGGTCCCGTTCGCGCGCGCGGTGCGTGAGGCGTCCGGGCTCGCGACGTCGGCCGTCGGGCTCATCGGTTCCGGGGTCGAGGCGGAGCGCGTGCTCGCCGAGGGCAGCGCGGACGTCGTGATGATCGGTCGGCCCGCGCTCGCGGACGCGGCATGGCCGCTCCGCGCGGCGCACGAGCTCGGGGTGCCCGTCGCGTCGGACGGCGCCGCACCATGGCCGCCGCAGTACGTGCGGGGCGCCTGGGTCTGACCGGGAACCGTCCGCGCCGGACGGTCCGGGCCGCGTGTCGGGCCGCGCGTCGGCCGCACACAAAGGCGACGGCGTCCCTTGCGGGACGCCGTCGTCGACAGCACTGGTGAACGAGGTATCAGGCGCTGCTCGATTCGTACCGCAACGGGCTAGCCCGGTCGGCAGGTCCTCTCGAGGACTGGTCGCGCGTGGGTTCTCGTACCCCGATGTGCTGTTGTGCTTCCTTTCTACGCCACGGGTCCCGGATGGGGAAGCGTTGCTGGCGAGTTCACCCGAACAAGGTGCTGACCTGCGACGACGCCGTCAGCACGGGTCGACTGGCGGGACGTTCGCGCTCACGATGTGAACCACCCGTGGGCGCGCCGGCGTCGGCGGTCAGGAGGGACGGCGGCGGTGGTGCCGCACGAGCAGCGCGACGCCGACCGCGGCCGCGGCGACCAGCGCGGCGACCGGGACGCTGCGCCGGGGCGGTGGGAACGACGGTCGCAGGGCGACCGGCCGCACGAACGTGAGGGTCTCCCAGCCGTGCTCGGCGGCGATCTTGCGCAGCGTGCGGTCGGGGTTGACGACGTGGCCGTGGCCGACCAGGTCGAGGAGCGGCGCGTCGCTCAGCGAGTCGGAGTAGGCGTAGCTCGACTCGAGGTCGTAGCCCTTCTCCTCGGCGAGCTCGCGGACCGCCGTCGCCTTGTTCTCGCCGAACGCGTAGAAGGCGATCTCGCCGGTGTACCTCCCGTCGACGACCTCCATGCGGGTCGCGATCACGTGGTCGGCGCCGAGCATCTCCGCGATCGGCTCGACGACCTCCGAGCCCGACGCCGAGACGATGACGACGTCCCGCCCGGCCAGGTGGTGCTGGTCGATGAGGGCGATGGCCTCGGCGTACACCGTCGGCTCGATGTGCAGGTGGAGCGTCTCGGAGACGATCTGCGACACCTGCGCGACGTCCCAGCCCTTGACCATCGACGAGAGGAACTCGCGGAGCCGGTCGGTCTGCTCGGTGTCGGCGCGGCCGAGGAGGAACAGGAACTGCGCGTAGGCGGTGCGCAGCACCTCGCGGCGCGTGATGAGCCCTCCGGCGAAGAACGGGCGCGAGAAGGCCGTGACCGAGGACGTGGCGATGATCGTCTTGTCCAGGTCGAAGAACGCGGCCGCCGGCGACATCGCCCCTCCTCCCGCTGCTCCGCTCCGCTCGTCCGGACGAGCCTATCCGGAACTGCTCCCCACCCCGCCCGCCGCCGGCGTCGTCCCCAGGCCGGGCGGGCCGGCGCGCGGCCCGGGGACGACGGGGCGCAGGGTGCCGGTGTCCGGCCGGGCCGGGCCGACGATGCGCGGACGGAGGAGCGGTGCGGGGA
>JAEZZV010000249.1 GCA_023418375.1 Actinomycetes bacterium
GGCGGCGACGGCGGGCGCCGCGGCGGGCTCTCCGGCCCGAGCGGGCTCCCCGGCCGGGGCGGGCTCCTCCTCCGGGAGCTCCTCGACCCACGTCGCGACGCCGATGGCCAGGAACGTCGACGCGATGCCGTACCGCTGCGCGTGCTCGTCGGCCCGTCCGGCCACCGCGCGGGCCCGGCGTCGGGCGGCGGTGAGTGCCGAGCCCTCGCGCACCAGGTTGGACAGGCGGGTGGTCCGTCCGGCGAAGAGCTGGGCGATACCCGACGGGTGGGCGGCACTGAGGTCGAGGACGGCGGCCCCGAGCCGCGCGACGTCGGCCAGAGCGGAGTCGCCGGCGTCCGTCACGAGCGCCGCGCGCCACTGTGCGCAGGCACGGGCGACGAGGTCCTCCGGTCGGAGCGGCCGCACGGCGACGGGCCCGGACGCACCGGCGGCGGGCACCGCGGCGTCGGGCTCGGTCCCCAGGGCGGCGGAGCGCGCGCGAGCAGTCACATCAGCACGGTAACCAGCAGCCCGCGCCGGGCCGGGTTGCCGCGCCGCCGTGGCAGCGAAGGAGGCCGCCGAGGTGCGGCCGGGAGGGATCGGCCGTCCGACCCCGGACATGAGACAGTGCGCGCCACGCAGGGGGCAGGCGGCGCGCACTGTCGAGATCGATTGTGTACCCCTGGGGGTTCACGGGTCAACGCGGCCACCCAAGATCAACGGGTCTGCTGCGACAGTTTCACCCGGGCCCACCGTGCGACCCGCCGGATGCCGTCGTCCGGGCGGCCTACACCTCGTCGATCGACGGCTGCCGCGTGGCCCAGGCCATCTCGGAGTCGCGGATGAAGTGCGTCGGCCAGGCGACGTCCGCCTCGGCGCGGTCGATGCCGTAGAACGCGAGCAGGTCGTCGACCAGCGCATCCACGGCCGGGACCGTCGGCTCGGCGAGGATGCCGCGCAGGCGCGGCACGAGGTCGACGGGCTTGTGCTCGACGCCGTCGGTGACCCGCAGGAGCCACTTGTGGTGCGGGTAGAGCGTCGAGGCCTCGGCGAGCACGAGGCGGCACGCGAAGAGGACGACCTTGGCCAACGCCTGCGTCGTCAGGTACGGGTCGCCCTTCTCGACGCCCTGGGAGAAGTACCAGCGCCACCCCAGCAGCTGGCCCGTGAAGCGGACGATCCGCGACTCGCGCTCCGCCTCGGGGTAGCGCGTGATCGCGGCGAGCAGCTCGGCGAGCCCGTCGACGCGGGAGAAGAGCACGCGGGCGCCCTCGTAGGCGAAGCGCGACGGGTCGCTCCCCCGCTCCGCGACGAGCCGCAGCCGGTCCAGGTCCACGTACTTGCCGTCGACGTAGCCGCCCTCGTACGTCACGACGTCGGTGGCGTAGTAGGTGAGCCGGTCGGCCGCCTGCCGGCGGGCGACCTCCTCGGGGCTGACGAGGATCGCCACGTCGACGTCGGAGGACGCGGTCGCGAAGCCGTGCGCGATCGACCCCCCGAGGATCAGCACGAGCACCGCGGGGTCGGCCTCGAGCTGGCGGGTGAGGGCGGCGATCGTCTCCGCATGGTGCGGCAGCAGGTCGCCGAGCAGGTCGTGGAGCCGGTCGTCGAGCTGGGGGTCGGGCATGCGCCGGAGCGTAGCGGGCTGGTCGGCCCGTCCTGCTCAGAGCTTCTTGCCGGGGTTGCAGATGCCCTTGGGGTCCAGCACGCCCTTGAGGGCGACCTGGAGCTCACGGACGCGCTCGGTCAGCTCCATCGGAAGGGCGCCGAGCTTCTCGGTGCCGATGCCGTGCTCGCCGGACACGGTCCCGCCGTGCTCGACGGCGAGCTCCATGACCCGGTGGTGCGCGGTACGGGCGACCGCCAGCTCCTCGGGCCGGGCCGGGTCGTAGGCGACGACCGGGTGCAGGTTGCCGTCGCCGACGTGACCCCCGGTGCCGATGGGCAGCCCGATCTCGCGCGAGAGGTCCTCGATCGCGGCGAGGACGGCGGGCAGCTGCGAGCGTGGCACGCAGACGTCCTCGTTGAGGCTCGCGCCGCGGTACTCGCGCATCGCCGGGTTCAGCAGGCGGCGGGCCGCGAGGAGGCGGTCCACATCGGCCTGCTCGGCGGCGACCTCGACGGCCGTCGCGCCGTGGGCGCGGGCGACGCGCGCGAACTCCGCCAGGTCGTCCTCCGCGCCGACGAGCGCGTCGGTCACCGCGAAGAGCCACGCGCCCGCCCCGGCGGGGAGGCCGGCGTCCGGGTCGAGGCGGCACACGGCCTCCACGACGACGGCGTCGAGCAGCTCGAGCGTGCTGGGCCGGTGCGGGCCGGCCATGATCTCGTTCGCGGCGCGCAGCGCGGCGCCGACGCTGGGGAAGCCGGCGCTGACGCCACGCGACGGGCCGGGCGCGGGCAGCAGCGCGACGGTGATCTCGGTGACGACGCCGAGCGTGCCCTCGCTGCCGACGAACAGGCTGGTCAGGTCCAGCCCGGCGACCGCCTTCACGGTGGCGGGCCGCGTGTGGATGACGGTCCCGTCCGCGAGCACCACCTGGAGCGTGCGGACCCAGTCGCGGGTGACCCCGTACTTCACGCAGCGCATGCCGCCGGCGTTCGTGGCGACGTTGCCGCCGATGGTCGACGTGGACCAGGACGCGGGGTCGGGCGGGTAGAAAAGCCCCTGCTCGGCGACGGCGTTCGCGAGGTGCTCGGTGATGACGCCGGGCTGGGCCACGGCGACGTGGTCGTCGGCGTCGATGCGCGTGATCGCGGTCATCCGGGACAGGTCGAGCAGGATCGCGCCCGCGACGGCGGAGGCGCCGCCCGCCAGGCCCGTCAGGCCGCCCTGCGGCACCACCGGGATCGCGTTCTCGTGCGCGATCCGCATGATCGCCGAGACCTCGGCGGTGCTGCGGGGGGCGACGAGCGCGACGGGGTCGCCGTCAGGCGGGATGAACGACGCGTCGACCGCACGGGCGGCGAGCGCCGCCGGGTCACGCGTGAAGGCGCCGGGGGCGACGGCCGCCTCCAGTGCCGCGAACACCTCGCTGAGGTCCCGACCGACGATCGTCTGAGTCACTGTGCCGCCTTCCGCTCCGGACGCCCCGGCGGTCGGCCCTTCCGGGGCCCGTGGGGGCGCACCGTCGTTGGTCCGTTCCTCGGGACGCTATCGTCCGAGATCCGGCGGCGCCTGGGCCCTCCGGGCCGCCGATGCCCGGGCGGCGGCCAGCCCGACGGCCGTCACCGCGGCCCCGACGGCGTACGCGGCCAGGTCGGGCCCGTGGAACGTCGTCCCCAGCAGGTAGCGCAGCGGCGGCACGGCGGCGACCAGGGTGGCCGGGACGCCCGTGAGCTGGGCGAGCTCGACGGCGGCGCACACCGCGAGCGCGACGAGGCCGAGCGTCGTCGGCCGGGCCCGCGGGGCGACGAGCGCGACCAGGAGCGTGACGAGGACGGCGTAGAGGACACCACCCGCGGTGTCGCCGACCGCGCCGGGGAGCTGCCGCGCACCCAGCCCGACCACGACGACGACGCCCGCCCCGGCCGCCAGCAGCCAGCGGGGCGGTCCGGGCGCGCGAGCCGTCACGCCATCACCAGCACCGCGGCGCCGGTGACGCGGTCGGCGCGCAGATCGGCGAGCGCGACGTCGGCGGCCTCGAACGGGCGTCGGTCGACGGTCGCTCGCATGCCGATCCGGCCCGCGAGCGCGAGCAGCGCACGCCCGTCCTCGCGGGTGTTCGCCTCGACCGACAGCAGCTGCTTCTCGTGGAACAGGTGGCGCTGGTAGCTCAGCGGCGGGATGTCGGTGAGGTGGATGCCCGCGACCGCGAGCGTGCCGCCGGGCCGCAGCGCCTCGAGCGCGGGGAGCACCAGCTCCCCGGCGGGCGCGAACAGGATCGCGGAGTCCAGCGGCTCGGGCGGCGGGTCGGCCGCGCCCTGCGCCGAGTGGCAGCCGAGGGTGAGGGCGAGGGCCCGCGCGTCGGGCGAGCGGGTCATGACGTGCACCCGGGCACCTGCGGCGAGCGCGGCCTGGGCCGTCAGGTGCGCCGACCCGCCGAACCCGTAGACGCCGAGCACGCCGCCGTCGGGCAGGGCCGAGCGGCGCAGCGCGCGGAAGCCGATGATCCCCGCACAGAGGAGCGGCGCGCCCTCGACGGGGTCCAGGCCGTCCGGCCACGGGTAGGCGTACGCGGCGGGCACGGTGAGCAGCTCGGCGTAGCCGCCGTCGGCGTCCCAGCCGGTGTACTGCGAGCGGGTGCACAGGTTCTCCCGGCCCCCGCGGCAGTCGGCGCACGCGCCGCAGGTCCGCCGCAGCCACGCGACGCCGACCAGGTCCCCCAGCCCGACGCCGGCGCCCGCGGGCGCGTGCAGCACCTCCCCCACGGCCTCGTGCCCGGGCACGACGCGCGGGCGGCGGGCGGGCAGGTCGTGGTCGAGGACGTGCAGGTCGGTCCGGCAGACGCCGCAGGCCAGGACCCGCACGAGCAGCTCGTCGGCGGCGGGCTCGGGGTCGGGGAGCTCGACCGGCTCGAGCCGGCCCGGTGCGGCGACGGTCCATGCGCGCATGCGGCCATCCTGCCGCGCAGCGGGTGTGCCGTCGTTCGCGATGGACGCCGCGAATGAGGTTCAGACCGCTCCCCTGGCGGCTGGGCTGCCGGGTGGCGCGGGCGCAGCTGTGGGCACAGCGTGCGGACTTCTGCGACCTTCGGCGTCGACCGCTCGCCCATTCGACGACACATACGTTCACCGCGCGGGTGCAGAACGCGTCCCCCGCTGGTGGCGGCTGGTCAGACCCGGTCACCTGCACCGGGACCACAGCGGTCCTCGGGGTGACGCTCACCGGGGTGTCCTCAACGACCCGCACGATCAACGCGTCACTGGCTGCGACGAACGGCAACAGCACGAGCCTCACGCTCGAGAACGTCCGCACCGACTGGAACGTCACCGACGCGACGTGGGACCCGCTCACGCACGGGACCGGGTACACGGTCACGGCACGGAACTATGACGGGTACAACGACGTGTTCGCTCAGCATTACGTGACCACAGCAACCATCACCGCGTCCGCCCCGACCGCGGCGATCAGCGGTGGTGGGGAAGCCCCGCGCACCCTCACGGTCTCCGCGACAGGCGGTGGGGCCACCCCATGGGGTGTCGCCGTGTCTCACCAGGTGCGCCTCGGGTCGACCGACGCGAACATCCGCGGCGGCTCGAGCGCCGGGTACTCGGTGAGCACCGCCGGCTCCTACTACGGGTACGCACGCACGGTCGCCACCGACGGGCACAACACCGTCTACTCCGGGTGGGACTCCGCTGGTCCAGTAACCGTCACCGACCCATGGCCGAGCAACTGGGGTTCCGCGCCCGGCTGCCCCGCCATCTACGTGACCATCTACTCAAACTCTCCGCGCACGTGGGAGGGCCGACGCGCGTCGAGCACGACATGTCAGGTCCGCTGGACCGTCACCGAAGCCGGCGCAACCTACGAACTTCCTGAAGGCACGATCGTGACGACGGGAACGTACGTGCTTGGCTCCGGAGCGACGGCGTTCACCAAGACAGGTGGGGCTGAGAACTGGCCACTGAGCCCGATCATCTGGCCGTAAACGCAGAGGGCCCCGCACAATGTGCGGGGCCCTCTGCGTTTGGCGGGTGCTAGTCAGCCGCAAGGATGTACTCCGCGCGGTCCAGGGCCCTCCCGTCCACGATGAACGGACCTGCGATGGCCTCGTCGCGCGTAGGGATGTACTGGCGGTAGCTGTACCCGTTGTCCGCGATCTCCCGGAACGAGCCGAAGCGATCCGTTCCGAACACCTTCCATGCCCAGCCGCCCTCGCCCTGGAAGACGTACACGAGGTACTTGCCGGACGCCTCGGCGCGGTCCATCGAGCCCTCGCGACCCGCAGCGAGGAACGGTGCCTCGGCAGCAGGCGCGGCGCCGGGGGTGTCGGTGCCGATGCGGACGGGGGCCTTCTCGGTGCCCTGGTAGAGGACGCCGTTGACGACCTGGGAGAACTCGTCGGCGACGATCTCCGGCTCCGGGGCCTCGGTCGGGGTCGCCTCGGGCTCGGTGACCGGGGTGGTCGCCTCGGGCGTGTCGGTGGTGACCGGTACGGTCGTCTCGTTCGGCTCCGCAGGGGTGTCGGACGCGTTGCAGCCGACCAGGACGATGCCCGTGGCGATGAGGATCGCGGCGGCGGCGCCGCTCAGGGCGATGGTTCGCTTGGTCATGGTCGGTCTCCTTGCTGTCCTTCGGGACAGCCCTGCGGTCGAGGCTCGGGCCATGATGCCCATGCGGCTGCCTCGCCGGGCCCGCCGATGGTCCCGCATGGTTCGCTGGGGGCATGAGCGATGTCGTCGTCCGTGACAACCCCGAGCAGCGCCGCTGGGAGGCCCGGCTGGGCGAGGACCCGGACGCGCCCGTCGCGGGCTTCGCCGCCTACGTGCGTGAGGGCGACCGGATCAGGATCACGCACACCGTCGTGGAGCCGGAGCACGAGGGCGCGGGCGTCGGCTCGGCGCTCGCGCGCGCAGCGCTCGACGGCGCCCGGTCGGCCGGCCTGCGCGTCGTCCCCCAGTGCCCGTTCGTCGCGGCCTGGATCGAGCGGCACCCCGCCTACGCGGACCTCGTCGACGGGCCCATGCCGCACGAGGCCTGAGACCGGGCGCTACCGCTCGCGAGGCCGCAGCCGGACGTTCGGGAGCTCGGGCGCCGGCAGCGGCGGGCCGTCGTACCCGGTCACCGTGCCGAAGCGCGCCACCCCCTCCGGGTCACCCGCGATCGACGCCTGCCACTGGGCGCGCGCCCGGGCGACCTCCTCGTGCGTGCGGCCGACGAAGTTCCACCACATGAGCAGCCGCTCGCCGAACGGCTCACCGCCGATGAGCACCGCGCGCACCGGCCCGGAGCCTGCCGTCAGCTCGAGCACGTCCGAGCCCGGCGGCAGGTAGGCCAGGTGCGCCGTGGGCAGGGGCGTCCCGGCGACCGTGAGGTCACCGGAGTCCAGCAGCACGCCGTGCTCGAACCCCGGCTCGACCGGCAGCCGCACGGTGGCGCCGGCGGGCAGGTCCACCTGGGCCGCGACCAGCGGCGAGTACGCCGTCGCGGGTGAGCGCGCCCACGCCAGGTCCCCGGCCAGGGCGCCCATGAAGACCCGCACGCGCGCGCCATCGACCTCCACCAGGGGCGGGTCCGCGACGTGCTGGAACGCGGGGGCGCCGTGCCGGACGGCGTCGGGCAGGGCGGTCCAGAGCTGCACCCCGTGCAGCCGGCCCTGTGCGGGGAAGCGCGCGAGCGTGCCCTCCTCGGAGTGGGAGATCCCGCGGCCGGCCGTCATGAGGTTGAGCTGGCCGGGGCTCACCTCGACCACCGACCCGAGCGAGTCCTGGTGCAGGACAGTCCCCTCGAACAGCCACGTCACGGTCTGCAGGCCGATGTGCGGGTGCGGCGCGACGTCCATGCCCCCGGACGCCGCGATGTCGTCGGGGCCGTAGTGGTCGGCGAAGCAGAACGGGCCGACCATCGAGCGGGCCCGCGAGGGCAAGGTGCGCCGCACGGTCATCGCACGCGGGCCGCCGAGCGGCACGTCCCGTGGCGGCACGATCTCGACGCCGGGGTCGCGGCTGCCGCACCCGGCCTCGATCTCGGCCGGTCGCACCTCGAGGTTGGTCACACCGTCGGAACGCGCGTGCGACGGCGACGATTCCGTGTCGGTGCCGTGCGCGAGGCTCGGCCCGTGATCGAGCTCTCCGTCGACGAGGCGCGCCGCGTCGCGATCGTCGCCCAGCTGCTGACCGCCGAGCGGCCCGCGGAGCTCGTCGAGACCGTGCACCGGCTCACCTTCCTGCAGCTGGACCCGACCGCCGCCGTCGCACCGAGCGCCGACCTCGTCGCGTGGAGCCGCCTCGGCGGCGCCTACCGACCCGAGCACCTCACCCGGGCGCTGGACGAGCGCCGGCTCTTCGAGCTCGGCGCGCTCGTGCGCCCGATGTCCGACGTCGGGCTGTACCTGGCCTTCGAGCCGCGCCCGGGCAGCGCGGTGACGGCGTGGCTCGAGGCGAACGACGACTTCCGGCGCGACGTCCTGACCCTGCTGCGCGACGCCGGACCGCTGCAGTCCCGCGACATCCCCGACACGGCCCGGGTGCCCTGGCAGTCGACGGGCTGGACCCACCAGCGCAACGTCACGCAGCTGCTCGAGGTCCTCGCGGTCCGCGGCCAGGTCGCCATCGCCGGCCGGGTCGGGCGCCAGCGCCTGTGGGACCTGCCGGAGCGCGTCTACCCGGCTGACGTCGTCGTGCCGCCGCCGGAGGAGGCCGCTCACCTGCGCGACGTGCGCCGGCTCGCGTCGCTCGGCATCGCGCGCGACGTGTCGGTGGCGATGCCCGTCGAGCCGATCACCGTCGGCGCGGCGGGCGAGCCCGCGACCGTGGCCGGGGTCCCGGGGCGATGGCGCGTGGACCCGGCAGTGGTGGCGGCCGCGCTCGAGCGCCCGTTCGCACCACGGACCGCGCTGCTCTCGCCGTTCGACCGGCTGATCCACGACCGCGTCCGGGCGCAGCAGCTCTTCGGCTACGAGTACGTCCTGGAGATGTACAAGCCCGCCGCCCAGCGCCGCTGGGGCTACTTCGCGCTGCCCGTCCTGCACGGCGACCGGCTGGTCGGCAAGCTCGACGCCAAGGCCGACCGCAAGGCCGGGCGCCTCGTCGTGCACGCGCTGCACGAGGACGTGCCCCTGGACTCGGGCGCGCGGGACGCCGTCGGGCAGGAGGTTCGCGCCCTCGCGGACTGGCTCGGGCTCGAGGCGCCCGCCTGACCGCGCTCAGGACTCGACCCGGAACCCCGTGAGCCCCTGCGGCTCCTCGTCGGTGACCTCCACGCCCATGACCTCAGCTCCCGACGGCCCGCGGTGCGCCCACGCGATCAGGCGCGCGACGGCGTCCGCCTCGCCCTCGACCAGGATCTCGACGTCGCCCGTGCGCAGGTTCCGCACCCGGCCCGCGACGCCGAGCCGCGCCGCCTCGCGGGCGCACGACCACCGGAAGCCGACGCCCTGCACCAGGCCCCAGACGAGGACCCGCCGGCGGACGACCCCCACGCTCATCCGCCCAGTGTGCCCGCGCCCCCCGCCCCGGGGACCACCAGACCCGACTCGTAGGCGGCGACCACGAGCTGCGCCCGCACCGTGCAGCCGAGCTTGCGCAGCAGCGCGTGCACGTGGGACTTCACGGTCGCGGTGGTGACGTCGAGCTCGGTCGCGATGTCGGTGTTCGACGCGCCGCGGGCCACCGCGCGCAGCACGTCCACCTCCCGCGCGGTGAGGTCGGCGACGGCGGCGCGCCACCGGGCGTCGGCGGCCACGTCGGCACGCAGGCCCTCCCGCCACTGCCGGACCACCAGGGACGTCACGCCCGGGTCGAGCAGGCTGCCGCCGTCGCGCACGCGGCGCACGCACGCCACCAGCGTCGCCGGGTCGGTGTCCTTGAGCAGGAACGCGTCGGCACCCGCGGCGAGCGCGCCGGTGACGTACTCCTCGTCGTCGAACGTGGTGAGCACCGCGACCCGCACGCCCTCGAGGTCCGGGTCGGCGCGGATCCGCCGCGTGGCCTCGACGCCGTCCAGGCGCGGCATCCGGATGTCCATGAGGACGACGTCGGGCCGCTCGGCCGCGGCGAGCGCCACCGCCGCCTCGCCGTCGCCGGCCTCGGCCACCGTCACGATGTCCGCCTCGTGGTCGAGGATCATCCGCAGGCCCATGCGGATCATCGCCTGGTCGTCGACGATGACCACGCGGGTCGGCGCCCGGTCCTCCGCCGCGACCTCACCCGGTTCGCTGCCCATCCCCCACCTCCATCCAGACGTGCCAGCCGTGGTCGCTGCCCGCGAGCGGACCGGCCCAGAGCCTGCCACCGCAGGCCGCCGCGCGTTCGCGCATGTGCATGAGCCCGTTTCCCTGCCGTCCCGTGAAGGGCTCCGGCCGCGCCGGGCCGGGATCGATCACCTGGAGCACCAGCCGCCCGTCGGCGTGGTCCAGCGACACCGACGCCCGCCCGGCCGCGGAGTGGGACACCACGTTCGTCAGCGCCTCCTGCGCCACGCGCACGACCGCGAGCCCCACCGCCGCCGAGCACGGCGGCCACACCTGAGGCAGCCGCACGTCGAGCTCCAGGCCCGCGCCGCGCATCCGCTCGACCACGGCGCCCAGGTCGGCGAGGGTCGACGTCGGCGCGAGCGGGGCGGCGTCCTCGCGCAGCACCCGGACCAGCGAGCGCATCGCGTCGAGCGCGTTGCGCCCCTCGGGCGCGATCCACCGCACGGCGTCGCGGTACACGTCGACGTCGTCGCCGCCCACCCGGTCGACCGCCTGCGCACGCACGACGATCGCGCTCACGTGGTGCGCGACGACGTCGTGCAGGTCGCGGGCGATGCGTACCCGCTCGGACTGGACCGCCTCCCGGGTGCGGACCTCCTGCAGCGCCTCGAGCTCGCGGTTGCGCTCGGCGAGCGAGGCGAGCGTGACGTCGAGCCTCGCGAAGACCGCGCCGAGCGCGGCCGCGGCGGCCACCAGGCTGAGCAGCAGCAGAAGCTCGGTGATGTTCGAGCCCGGCAGGGCACCCTCGCCGCGGGCCCAGAACAGCAGCGGCTCGAGCGTGCCCCACTCGAGCCACAGCGCGGTGAGCACGCCGACCGGGGCGGCCAGCCACGCCGGCGCGGAGCGCGACCGCGCTCCGACGAACACCGCGAGCAGCACCGGGATGAGGTGGAACGCCGACTGGAGCGACCACACGGACAGCCACGACGTGTACCCCCAGGGGTAGACGACGACCGTCAGCCAGAAGGCTCCCGCAGGCCAGCCGCGCCGCAGCGCGAGCGGGATCACCAGCCACAGGCCGGCCCACCAGAACGACTCGATGGACCGCGGGTGCCAGTAGTCCCAGCGCCGGGCCAGCGAGACCGCGAGCCACCAGGCGCCGCCCACGCCCAGCGCGACGGCGATGTCCACGCGCAGAGCAGCCACCCGGTCCGGCCACGGGAGCCCCCGGGGGCGGGCACGGGCGGCCGACGTCGTCACGCGCCGAGCGTAGGCGCGCGCCCGTGGGTCGCGGGAC
>JAEZZV010000286.1 GCA_023418375.1 Actinomycetes bacterium
GGCGGCGACGCCCCTGGGCGCCGTGCTCGTCCCGCTGCCGGCCGACGCCGTCGTGGACTCCGGTCTCGTGGGGGAGGCCGCCGCGCACGCGATCGCGCGCGCCTCCCGGCTCTCGCCCGTGATGGCGGTCCGCGACGCCGACGGACGCCTGGCGGGCCTGCTGCGCCACGCCGACGTCGTCACCGCGCTGCGCCGCCCCTCCTAGACTCGGGCCCCGTGACGACGCCTGAGGTCCCCGCGCACGAGCCCACCGGAGCCATCCAGCGGCGTGGGCCGTTCCGGGTCGGTGACCGCGTCCAGCTGACGGACCCGCGCGGCCGCCTCCACACCATCACCCTCGCGCCGGGCGCGACGTTCCACACGCACCGTGGGTACTTCCGCCACGACGACCTCATCGGGGCGCCGGAGGGCTCGGTGGTGGTGAGCACGGGCGACGTCGCCTACCTCGCCCTGCGTCCGCTGCTCGCCGACTACGTGCTGTCGATGCCGCGCGGGGCGGCCGTCGTGTACCCGAAGGACGCGGGTCAGATCGTCGCGATGGCGGACATCTACCCGGGCGCGCGGGTGGTCGAGGCCGGGGTCGGCTCGGGCGCGCTGACGATGTCGTTGCTGCGGGCCGTCGGCGACGGCGGCTCGCTGCTGTCGATCGAGCGCCGGGACGACTTCGCCGACATCGCGCGGGGCAACGTCGAGGGCTTCTTCGGCGGTCCGCACCCGGCGTGGCAGCTGCGGGTCGGCGACCTGGCGGAGGTGCTGCCGACCGCCGTGGCGCCGGCCAGCGTCGACCGGGTGGTCCTCGACATGCTGGCGCCCTGGGAGAACCTCGAGGCCGTCGCGGGGGCGCTGGCGCCTGGTGGGGTGCTGATCGCGTACGTGGCGACGGCCACGCAGCTGTCCCGGCTGGCGGAGGACGTCCGCGACGACGGCCGGTTCACCGAGCCGTCGGCCTGGGAGTCGATGGTCCGTGGCTGGCACCTGGAAGGGCTGGCCGTGCGGCCCGAGCACCGCATGATCGGGCACACGGGCTTCCTGCTCACGACGCGACGGATGGCCGACGGCGTCCCGGTGCCCCTGCGCCGTCGTCGGCCGGCGAAGGGCGCGTACGGGGAGGACTGGACCGAGGACGACCTGGGCGAGCGCCCCGTGTCGGACAAGAAGCTCCGCCGGGTCCGCCGGGAGCTGGGCCGGGCCCGGACGGACGGGGCCGCCGGCGCCGACCTCGCCGACCTTGCCGAGCCCGCCGAGCCCGCCGTGGTCACCGACGATGGGGCCGACGAGGGGACCGGACCGGCCGAGGACTGAGACGCCCGCGCGTCGGGAACCGCGGGCCGCCTTTTGGGCTTGACGCACCTGCGTAGGGTCGTGGTCAGACGTCGAGCCCCAACGAGCGGAGGCGGTCATGAACCAGCATCCCGACCCGGACCCGGCACGTCAGGCTGCCGAGGCCACCCGGCAGGCCGCCGCCCTCGCCGCGAAGAACGAGCGGCTGGCCGACGCGCTGCGCCAGGCGCGCGACCAGATCGTGGAGCTGCAGCGCCGGCTCGAGGACCTTGGCCGCCCGCCGGCCACCTTCGCGACGTTCCTGGCCGCGCGGCCGGACGGGTCGGCAGAGATCATCTCCCAGGGCCGCAAGATGCACGTCCAGGTGGCGCCGACGGTCGACCTGGCAGGCCTGCGCCCCGGCCAGGAGGTCAAGCTCAACGAGGCGCTCGCGCTCGTGGAGGCGGGGCGGTACGAGTCGGTCGGTGAGATCGTCACGGTCAAGGAGCTGATCGGCCACGACCGGGCCCTGGTCATCGGCCGGGCCGACGAGGAGCGCGTCGTGCGCCTCGCGGGCCCGCTGCGCGACGAGCCGCTGCGGGTCGGCGACGCCCTGACGGTGGAGACGCGCTCGGGCTTCGTGTTCGAGCGCGTGCCGCGCTCGGAGGTCGAGGAGCTGATCCTCGAGGAGGTGCCCGACATCGGGTACTCCGACATCGGCGGCCTGGGACCGCAGATCGAGCAGATCCGCGACGCGGTCGAGCTGCCGTTCGCGCACCCGGAGCTGTTCCGCGAGCACGGCCTGCGTCCGCCCAAGGGCGTCCTGCTGTACGGTCCGCCCGGCTGCGGCAAGACCCTCATCGCGAAGGCCGTGGCCCACTCGCTGGCGGAGATGCGCGGCGTCGGCGCCGACGGGCAGCCCGCCAAGAGCTTCTTCCTCAACGTCAAGGGCCCCGAGCTGCTGAACAAGTACGTGGGCGAGACCGAGCGGCACATCCGGCTGATCTTCGCGCGGGCGCGCGAGAAGGCGGCGGCCGGCCACCCGGTCGTCGTGTTCTTCGACGAGATGGAGTCGCTGTTCCGCACCCGTGGCACCGGTATCTCGAGCGACGTCGAGACGACGATCGTGCCGCAGCTGCTCAGCGAGATCGACGGCGTCGAGCGGCTGGACAACGTCATCGTCATCGGCGCCTCGAACCGTGAGGACATGATCGACCCGGCGATCCTGCGCCCGGGGCGGCTCGACGTGAAGATCAAGATCGAGCGGCCGGACGCCGAGGCCGCGCGGGAGATCTTCGCGAAGTACCTCACGGCCGACCTGCCGCTGCACGCGGACGACCTCGCCGAGCACGACCACGACCCCGCGGCCACGGTCGACGCCATGATCGCCCGCGCCGTCGAGCGCATGTACGCGGAGTCGGAGGAGAACGAGTTCCTCGAGGTCACCTACGCCTCCGGCGACAAGGAGGTCCTGTACTTCAAGGACTTCTCGTCGGGCGCGATGATCCAGAACGTCGTCGACCGGGCGAAGAAGACGGCCATCAAGGAGCTCCTGGCCACCGGCCGGCGCGGCATCCGGGTGGACCACCTCTTGAGCGCGTGCGTCGACGAGTTCAAGGAGAACGAGGACCTGCCCAACACGACCAACCCGGACGACTGGGCGCGCATCTCGGGCAAGAAGGGCGAGCGCATCGTCTTCATCCGCACGATCGTCCAGGGCAAGGGTGGCAAGGAGAGCGGGCGGACCATCGAGACGGTCACCCCGACCGGGCAGTACCTGTGACGGACGCGACGAGCCGGGTCGCGCCCTGACCCGCTCAGTAGGCTGGCCGCCGTGACCGTGCGCCGCGTGATGGGGATCGAGACCGAGTACGGGGTCCTGGCTCCGGGGCGCGCGGGGTCGAACCCCATGCTGCTGTCCGCGCACGTCGTGGCCGCGTACACGGCCCTCACCGCGGCACCGGCGGGCCACGCCCGCTGGGACTACGCCGACGAGGACCCGCTGGCCGACGCGCGGGGCTTCCGCCTCGAGCGCGGGTCTGCCCACCCGTCCCTGCTCACCGACGACCCGAGCCGGCCGGCCCCACCGGGTCCGGACGAGGGCGCCGCGGCGGCCGGCGCGTCGGGCTGGGACACGTCCTCGGTCGAGCGGCCGGACGTCGAGGAGTACGAGGACCCGGGCGCGGCCACCACGGTCCTGACGAACGGTGCCCGGCTGTACGTCGACCACGCGCACCCCGAGTACTCCTCGCCCGAGGTCACCGGCCCGCGGGACGCGGTGCGGTGGGACAAGGCGGGGGAGCAGGTCATGCTGCGCTCCGTCCGTGCCCTCGCCGCGAACCCGGCGATGCCCGACGTGGCCCTGTACAAGAACAACGTCGACGGCAAGGGCGCGTCGTACGGCATGCACGAGAACTACCTCGTGGAGCGCGCGGTGCCGTTCGAGGAGATCGTCGACGCGCTGACGCCGTTCCTCGTCACGCGCCAGGTGTTCGCCGGCGCCGGCCGGGTCGGTATCGGGCCCACGGGTGAGGTCCCGGGCTTCCAGCTCTCCCAGCGGGCGGACTACATCGAGGCCGAGGTGGGGCTCGAGACCACGCTGCGCCGGCCGATCGTGAACACGCGGGACGAGCCGCACGCCGACCGCAAGCGGTGGCGCCGCCTGCACCTCATCCTGGGCGACGCCACGCTGCTCGAGGTCGCCACGTTCCTGCGGCTGGGCACGACGTCGCTCGTGCTGTGGCTCGTGGAGCAGGCGCGCGAGCGCCCGGGCCTGCTCGACTTCGTGCCCGGCGTGCGCCTGGCGGACCCGGTCGACGCCGTCCGGCGGGTCAGCCGCGACCTGACGCTGCGGGCGCCGCTCGAGCTCGCCGGCGGTGGCACGGCGACCGCGCTGGACGTCCAGCGGACGTACCTCACGGCGGTGCGTACGGCCCTGGGGCAGGCGGACGCGGACAGCGCCGAGGTCCTCGCCCGCTGGGCGTCCGTCCTGGACCGGCTCGCGGCCGACCCGGCGTCGTGCGCCCGGGAGGTCGAGTGGGTCGCCAAGCTGCGCCTGCTCGACGCGATGCGCAGCCGCGACCGGATCGGCTGGGACAACCCGCGGCTCGCCGCGATGGACATCCAGTGGTCCGACGTCCGGCCCGAGCGCGGCCTCTACCACCGCCTGCTGGCGGCCGGTGGCGTCGAGCGGCTGGTCGACGACGAGCAGGTCGCCCGGGCGGTGCACGAGCCGCCCGACGACACGCGGGCGTTCTTCCGTGGCACCGTCGTGCGCCGGTTCCCGGCGCAGGTGCGGGCCGCGAGCTGGGACTCCGTGGTGCTCGACGTGCCGAACCACGCCTCGCTGCGACGGATCCCGTTGCGGGACCCGTGGCGCGGGACGCGCGCGCACGTCGGGGAGCTGCTGGACGCGTGTCCCGACGCCGCGACGCTCGTCGAGCGCCTCGCCGGCCGGTGAGGTCCGCCCGGGCGGCGGCCGGGACGCGCCGGGCGTCCGGGGCGCCGCCTAGGATCGACGTGTCATCACCCGCCGCAGCCGCGGCGCCGGAGGACGGGGGAACGATCATGGCCGGTCAGGAACAGCGCGTGCACCACCGCGACGACGAGGAGCCCGAGGGCGCCCCGGAGCCCGTCCCCACCTCGGCACCGCAGGCGCGCGACGCGGAGGTCGACAAGCTGCTGGACGAGATCGACGACGTCCTCGAGGCGAACGCCGAGTCGTTCGTGCGCGGGTTCGTGCAGAAGGGCGGCGAGTGAGGCGCGATGACGCCCGACACCCACGGCCGGCTACCGGCCTCGTTCATGACGCCCGGTACGTCGTCGTTCCTGGACTTCCTCGCCGCGCACGACCCGTCGCTGCTGCCCGGCCGCACGCTGCCGCCCGGTGAGGTGACCGGCGCCGTGCACGGGACGACGATCGTCGCGCTGGCGTTCGACGGCGGGATCGTCATGGCGGGCGACCGGCGTGCGACCGCGGGGCCGACGATCGCCTCGCACCACATCGAGAAGGTGTTCCCGGCGGACGAGTACTCCGCCGTCGGCATCGCCGGGACGGCGGGCCTGGCCATCGAGCTCGTGCGCCTGTTCCAGCTCGAGCTCGAGCACTACGAGAAGATCGAGGGCACGCTCCTGTCCCTCGACGGCAAGGCGAACCGCCTCGCCACGATGATCCGCGGGAGCCTCGGGCTGGCCCTCCAGGGCCTCGCGGTGATCCCGGTCTTCGGCGGCTTCGACCTGGACCGCAGAGTCGGCCGGATCTTCAGCTACGACGTCACGGGCGGGCGCTACGAGGAGACGGACTTCCACGCCGTCGGTTCCGGCTCCGTCTTCGCTCGTGGCTCGCTGAAGAAGCTGTGGTGGCCCCAGATGACCGCCGATGACGCCGTGAAGGCGGCCGTCCACGCGCTGGTCGACGCCGCGGACGACGACTCGGCGACCGGCGGCCCGGACACCACCCGGCGGATCTGGCCCGTGGTCGCCACGGTGACTGCTGCG
Organism: Actinomycetes bacterium; assembly: GCA_023418375.1. GTDB lineage: Bacteria > Actinomycetota > Actinomycetes > Actinomycetales > Cellulomonadaceae > Actinotalea. Next base: position 5,758 of record JAEZZV010000286.1, read on the forward strand.
GGCTACCTGCGCGTCCCCGACGCGCGGCTGGCCGGCACGGTCGCGGAGATCGAGGCCATGCGCCGGATCACCGAGCCGGGCGGAGGTGACCCGCGATGACCATGCCGTTCTACGTCTCGCCCGAGCAGCTGATGAAGGACCGGGCCGACTACGCACGCAAGGGCATCGCGCGCGGCCGTTCCGTCGTCGTCCTGGCGTACGACGACGGCATCGCCTTCGCGCCCGAGAACCCGTCGCGCGCGCTGCACAAGATCTCGGAGATCTACGACCGGATCGCGTTCGCGGCCGTCGGCAAGTACAACGAGTTCGAGAACCTGCGGGTCGCGGGCGTCCGGTACGCCGACCTGCGGGGGTACTCCTACGACCGGGCGGACGTCTCGGCGCGGGCGCTGGCGAACGCGTATGCGCAGACCCTCGGCACGGTGTTCACCACCGAGTCGAAGCCGCTCGAGGTCGAGCTCGTCGTCGCGGAGGTCGGGCGCACGCCCGACGACGACCAGATCTACCGACTGTCCTACGACGGGTCCGTGGCCGACGAGCGGGGCACCGTGGTCATGGGGGGCCAGGCCGAGGACCTGTCCGAGCAGGTCGCCGCCGGCTGGCGACCCGGCATGCCGCTGGCGGAGGCCGTCCAGCTCGCCGTGCGGGTGCTCGGCACGGCGCCCGGTGGAGAGGTGCGCCCGCTCAGCCCGGCGCAGCTCGAGGTCGCCGTGCTCGACCGGACGCGGCCGCGGCGCGCGTTCCGGCGGCTCGCCGCGGCGCAGCTCGACGACCTGCTCGGCGACGTGCCCGAGCGGCCGGCCGACCCGCCGGCGAGCTGAGCCGGCGATGGTGGATCGGCGGATCTTCGGGCTGGAGACCGAGTACGGCGTGACCTGCGCCGTGCCTCAGGGGCGCGGGCTGTCCGCGGACGAGGTCGCGCGCTACCTGTTCCGCAAGGTCGTGGCCTGGGGGCGCTCGTCGAACGTCTTCCTGCGCAACGGCTCGCGGCTGTACCTCGACGTGGGCTCGCACCCCGAGTACGCGACGGCCGAGTGCGACGACGTGCCGCAGCTCATCGCGCACGACCGTGGCGGCGAGCGCATCCTCGAGGGCCTCGTCGCCGACGCCCAGCAGCGCCTCGAGCACGAAGGCGTTCCCGGCACCATCCACCTGTTCAAGAACAACACCGACTCCGCCGGCAACTCCTACGGGTGCCACGAGAACTACCTCGTGCGGCGGCAGGGCGACTTCACCAGGCTCGCCGACGTGCTGGTGCCCTTCCTCATCACGCGCCAGGTGCTCACCGGAGCCGGGAAGGTGCTCCCGACGCCGAAGGGGGCCGTGTTCTGCCTGTCGCAGCGCGCGGACCACATCTGGGAGTCGGTGTCGAGCGCCACGACCCGGTCGCGCCCCATCATCAACACGCGCGACGAACCCCACGCCGACGCCGAGCGGTACCGCCGGCTGCACGTCATCGTGGGCGACTCGTCGATGGCCGAGCCCACGACCCTGCTCAAGGTCGGCGCGACGGACCTGGTGCTGCGCCTGATCGAGGCAGGCATCCCCCTGCGCGACATGACGCTGGAGAACCCGATGCGGGCGATCCGCGAGATCAGTCACGACCTCACGGGCACCGCGACCGTCGCGCTCGCCAACGGCCGCACCGCCTCGGCGCTGGACATCCAGGAGGAGTACCTGGGCTGGGTGCAGGCGCACGTCCTGGACGCGATCGACGTCACGCCCGTCGTGAAGCAGGTGCTGGACCTCTGGGAGCGCGGGCTGCGGGCCCTGCGCACGGGCCGGCTCGACCTCGTCGAGCGCGAGCTGGACTGGGTGATCAAGCTCCGCCTGATCGAGCGCTACCGGGCCAAGCACGGCCTGAGCCTCGACGACCCGCGCGTGGCCCGGCTCGACCTGGCCTACCACGACATCTCCCGCAGCGAGGGCCTGTACAACCTCCTGGCAGCGCGCGGGCTGGTCGAGCGGGTCGTCTCGGACCTCGACGTGTTCGAGGCGACGTCGATCCCGCCCCAGACGACGCGGGCCAAGCTGCGCGGCGACTTCGTCCGCCGTGCGCAGGAGGCACGCCGCGACTACACCGTCGACTGGGTGCACCTCAAGCTCAACGACCAGGCGCAGCGCACCGTGCTGTGCAAGGACCCGTTCCGTGCCACCGACGAGCGCGTGGACCGACTGATGGAGTCGATGTGACGGTGCGAACCCGCCGACCACTGGTGGCGGTGGTCGCCGTCGGGGTGCTCGCCCTTCTGGCGGGGTGCTCCGAGGAGCCCGAGGCGGTCCCGGACGAGGTGACGGTGTCCGGGGAGCCGGGCGCCGTGCCCGAGCTGTCGTTCGAGCAGCCGCTCGTCGTGGAGGAGCCCTCGGTCCGGGTGGTGCGACAGGGCGACGGCCCGCGGGTCCAGGAGGGCGACCCCATCCTCATCGACTTCTACGCCGAGTCCGGCGCGGACGGCTCGGTGATCAACGAGACCTACACGAGCGAGCCCCGGCCGTACCTGCTCAGCGCCGAGGCGCTCGGCGTGGACATCTACGAGGCGCTGAGCGGGCAGCGCGTCGGATCGCGGATCCTGCACCTCGTCCCGCCGGACGGCGCGTCCGGGGTGACGACGGTCGCCGTGTTCGACCTCCTGCCCACGCGAGCCACGGGCGAGGAGCTGGACCCGCGCGAGGGGCTGCCTGAGGTCAGCCTCGACGACGACGGCAAGCCCAGCATCACCCTCCCCGCCGAGACGGCGCCGCCCACCGACCTGGTGGTGGCGCCCCTGATCCGAGGGACAGGTCAGCAGGTGGCGGCCGGTCAGGTCATCACCGTGCAGTACGTCGGCGTGAAGTGGTCCGACGGGAGCGTGTTCGACTCGACGTGGGGGACGGGCAAGCTGCCGGCGTCGTTCCCGATCGGCGTGGGCTCGGTCGTCCCCGGGTGGGACTCGGGCCTCGTCGAGCAGACGGTGGGCTCGCAGGTCCTGCTCGTCGTTCCCCCCGACTACGCCTACGGGGGGACGGATCACGAGCTGGCGAGCGAGACGCTCGTGTTCGTGGTGGACATCCTGGCCGCGGCCGGCCAGCCGGCATCCGTGAGCGAGGACGCATGACCGCCATCCGTGTCATCCCGTGCCTGGACGTCGACGCCGGGCGCGTGGTCAAGGGCGTGCACTTCCGCGGTCTGCGCGACGCGGGCGACCCGGTCGAGCTCGCCCGCCGGTACGACGCCGAGGGCGCCGACGAGCTCACCTTCCTCGACGTCACCGCGTCCTCGGGAGACCGGGCCACGATGATCGGCGTGGTCGAGCGCACGGCCTCGGAGGTGTTCGTGCCGCTCACGGTCGGCGGTGGCGTGCGCGCCGTCGACGACGTCGACCGGCTGCTGCGGGCCGGCGCGGACAAGGTCGGGGTGAACACGGCGGCGATCGCGCGCCCCGAGCTCGTCTCCGAGATCGCCGAGCGCTTCGGCAGCCAGGTGCTCGTGCTGTCGGTCGACGCCCGCCGCGTGACCGACGGGCCGCCGACGACGTCCGGCTACGAGGTCACCACCCACGGCGGCCGCCGCGGTACGGGGCTCGACGCCGTGGCCTGGGCGCACCGGGCCGTGGAGCTGGGCGCCGGCGAGGTGCTGCTCAACTCGATGGACGCGGACGGCACGACGGCCGGCTTCGACCTGGAGATGATCGCCGACGTGCGGCGCGAGGTCGCCGTGCCGCTCATCGCCAGCGGAGGAGCCGGGACGCCCGAGCACTTCCTCGAGGCGGTCCGGGCCGGGGCCGACGCGGTCCTCGCGGCGAGCGTCTTCCACTTCGGGGTGCTGACGATCGGCCAGGTCAAGGAGCACCTGCGGGCGGCTGGCGTCGAGGTGCGCTGACGGCCTCGGGGCCGCGCCCATGCCCCGGGGCGACGGTCCGGTCCGGTCGTCGTCATGGTTCGGCCCTCGGCGGAACCGGCTCGGGACCGTGGTCGGGTCCGTGAGATGCTGGGTATATCCCCGACCACCTGATGAGAGGACCGCTGTGCGCCTGCGCCCTGCCGCCCCAAGGGGCGGCGCCCGGGCGGCGCGCCCCGCGGCCCTGACCGGCGGCGTCGTGCGGCGCTCGGCCCAGCTCATCGGGCGAGGCATGCGCGCCCACCCGGTCACCTACGTGCTGGCGGTCGGCCTGTCCGGCGTGTTCGGCGCGGCGACGGTGGCCGTGAGCCAGGTGCTCGGCGCGGTGACCGACCGGGTCGTCGTGCCCGCCCTCGACGGCGACGCCGACGCGCGCGGCGACATCGGGCTGGCGGGGCTGGCGCTCGTGGCGGTCGCTGTCACGCTGGCCGTCGGGGTCGCGGGGCGGCGCATCTTCGCCGGGGTCGGCTACTCGGACATCGGCGCGGACCACCGGCGCGGCGTGACGCGGCAGTACCTGCGCCTTCCCCTGTCGTGGCACCGCAGGCACCCGACCGGTCAGCTCCTGGCCAACGCCAGCTCCGACGTCGAGGCGGCCACGGGGGTGTTCAACCCGCTGCCCTTCGCCCTCGGCGTGGTCGTGATGATCGTCGTGGCGGCTGTCGCGCTCTTCGCCGTCGACCCGTGGATCGCGCTCACCGCGCTGGCCGTGCTGCCGCTCGCCGTGCTGGCGAACGTCGTGTTCCAGCGGTACATGACCCCGGCCGTGACCCGCGCACAGCAGCTGCGCGCCACCGTGTCCGACGTCGCGCACGAGAGCTTCGAGGCCGCCCTCCTGGTGAAGTCGCTCGGAACGGCCGACCGCGAGGAGGCCCGCTTCGCGGGCAAGGCGGACGAGCTCCGGGCCGCGAACGTCCGGGTCGGCCAGGTGCGCGCGATGTTCGACCCGGTGATCGAGCTGCTGCCGAGCCTCGGCACGCTGGCGGTGCTGCTGGTCGGGGCCCACCGGGCAGCCGCCGGGGCGGTGGGGCCCGGCGACATCGTCTCGGCGGGCTACCTGCTCACGCTCATGGCGGTTCCCGTCCGCGCGTTCGGCTGGGTGCTCGGCGAGCTCCCGCGCGCGCTCGTCGGCTACGACCGCATCGCCCGCGTCCTCGACGCACGCAGCGACCTTCCGCCCGGCACCGTGCGGCTGGCGCCCGCGACGCGTGGGCTGATGGTCGAGCTGCGCGACGTCACGGTCACGGTCGCCGGCACCGAGGGCCCGGTGGACCTGCTCGCGGGTGTCGACCTGGCGCTCGGCCCGGGACGGACCGTGGCGCTGGTCGGGCCGACGGGCTCGGGCAAGAGCACGCTCGCGGGACTTCTCGCGCGGCTGCGCGACCCCGAGCGGGGCCGGGTGCTGCTCGACGGGGTCGACCTGAGGGACCTGCGCCCCGACGACGTCGCCGCCCAGGTCGCCTTCGTCGCGCAGCAGACATTCATCTTCGAGGACAGCGTGCGCGCGAACGTCACTCTCGCCGATGCCGACGACCCGGCCGCACCCACGGACGACGAGGTCTGGGCGGCCCTGGCGACGGCCCGCGTGGACCACGTGGTCCGGTCCCTGCCGGACGGGCTCGACGCGCCGCTGGGCGAGCGGGGCGCGAACCTCTCCGGCGGGCAGCGGCAGCGCCTCGCGATCGCGCGCGCCCTCGTGCGCCGCCCGCGCCTGCTCGTGCTCGACGACGCGACGTCCGCCGTCGACCCTCGCGTGGAGCAGCAGATCCTGCGCGCCCTGGGGTCGGCGTGGGGCCCGGGAAGCGGGCCGACGGTGCTGCTGGTCGCGTACCGGATGTCGTCGGTGCTCCTGGCGGACGAGGTCGTGCACCTCGCGGCGGGCACGGTCGTCGACCGGGGGACCCACGAGGCGTTGCTGGCCCGCGACCCGGGGTACGCGGAGCTCGCGACCGCGTACCAGCGTGACTCCGAGCGACGTGCGGTGGCCGGGGACGGCGACGGCGAGACGGCCGGGGACGCCGACGTGGTCGAGGAGGTGGACGCGTGAGCGACACCACGGGCGTCCGGCTCGAGACCACGAGCACGCTCGGCTCGTGGGCCACCCTGCGCCGCGGGCTGCAGGTCTCGCCGCAGCTCGCTCGCGGCTTCGGCGTCACGCTGCTGCTGGCCGCCCTCGCGGCCGCGGGCCGGGTCGTCGTGCCGATCGCGGTGCAGCAGACCATCGACACCGGCATCCTCGCCGACGGCGGACCGCGCGTCGGGCGGGTGACGCTGCTCGTGGGGCTCGCTGCCGTGGCGCTCGTCGTGGCCGGCGCGTGCTCGGCGGCGGTGAACGTCCGCCTGTTCCGGCGCAGCGAGGAGGGGCTGGCGGGGCTGCGCGTCGCAGCCTTCCGTCGCGTGCACGACCTGTCCGTCCTGACCCAGGGCACCGAGCGGCGCGGCAGCCTCGTCTCCCGGGTGACCGGCGACGTCGACACGATCTCCCTGTTCGTGCAGTGGGGCGGCATCATGCTGCTCGTCTCGGTGCTGCAGATCCTCGTGGCGACCGCCCTCATGCTCGCCTACTCCTGGCAGCTCGCCGTCGTCGTCTGGCTCTCCTTCCTGCCGTTGGTGCTCGTGCTCCGACCGGCGCAGAAGCGGGTGAGCGCGGCGTACGCCACCGTGCGCGCGCGCACCGGCGCGATGCTCGGCGCGATCTCCGAGGCCGTCGTGGGCGCGGAGACGATCCGCGCGTACGGCGTGGGCGCACGGACCGAGCGGCGGATCGACCGGGCGGTCACGGCGACGCGCGACGCGCAGGTCCGCGCTCAGACCCGGGTGTCCCTGGTGTTCTCCACGGGCGTGCTCGTGGCGAACCTGGTGCTCGCGGCGGTCGTCGTGGTCGGCACCCTGCTCGGCGTGGACGGGCAGATCACCGCCGGCCGGCTGCTGGCGTTCCTCTTCCTGGTCCAGCTCTTCACCGGGCCGGTCCAGATGGCGACCGAGATCCTCAACGAGCTCCAGAACGCGCTCGCGGGCTGGCGGCGGGTGCTCGGCGTCATCGACACGGAGGCCGAGATCGCGGACCCGCCGGGCGGCGGCCAGCCGAGCCCGCGCGGCGCCGGCCGCGTCGAGCTGCGCGGCGTCGCGTTCGCCTACCCGGGCGGCCCGCCGGTGCTGCGGGACGTCGACCTGGTCGTCCCCGCGCACACCAGGGCCGCCGTGGTCGGCTCGACCGGCTCCGGCAAGACGACCCTCGCCCGGCTCGTCACGCGGCTGATGGACCCGGTGCGCGGCGAGGTCCTCCTCGACGGCGTCGACCTGCGCGAGCTCGCCCTGGCCGACCTCCGGGCGCGCGTCGTCGTCGTGCCTCAGGAGGGTTTCCTCTTCGACGGGACGATCGCCGAGAACGTCGCCTACGGTCTGCGGGGACCCGGCGCCCAGGAGACCGACGCGGTCGAGGTGGCGCTGCGCGCCTTCGCCGAGCTCGACCTGGCGGACTGGCTCTCCGACCTGCCCGACGGCGTGACGACCGAGGTGGGGCAGCGCGGCGAGCGCCTGTCGGCGGGGGAGAGGCAGCTGGTCGCGCTGGCGCGGGCGCACGTCGCCGCGGCGGACGTGCTGGTGCTCGACGAGGCGACGAGTGCCGTCGACCCGGCGACCGAGGTGCGGATGGCACGCGCCCAGGAGCAGCTCACGCACGGGCGCACGACCATCACGATCGCGCACCGGCTGTCGACGGCGGAGGCGGCGGACCTCGTCGTGGTGATGGAGGAGGGCCGGGTCGTCCAGGTGGGCCCGCACGCGACCCTGCTCGCCGAGGACGGGCCCTACGCCGCGATGTTCGCCGCCTGGCTCGCCCAGACCCGCTGAGCCCGCCGCAGGGCGACCAGCGCGAGCGCCGCGCCCAGGACGGCACCAAGGGTGTTGGCGAGCCAGTCGTTGGTGTCGCACGAGCGGCCGATGGCGGGCACGACCGCCTGCACGACCTCCAGGGCGACCGACGCCCCCGTGCCCGCGAGCAGGGCTGCCACCGGACGCCGGAGGGCGATGCCGAGGAGGAGCACGGGCGCCACGAAGAGCACGACGTTCGCCATGAGCTCGACCCGGCCGGGCGTCGGCAGGGCCCACTGCACCGTGCAGCGGGCGAACAGCTCCCGGTCGACGGGGACGAGGGTCAGCGCCAGGACGGGCAGCAGGGAGACGGACGCGAGGGTCCAGGTCAGACGGCGGTGCGCGGCGAGCGTGGGCCCGGCCAGCAGGCCGGCCACGACGACCACGACGAGCAGCGTCGGCGCGACCCAGGAGTGCTCGACGAGGAGGGTCGAGATCATGCCGGGCCGTGGGCGTCAGTGGTGGGCATCGGGCCAGGGTAGGCGGTCGGAGGAACGACGCGGCACCGCCGCACGAGGGCGTGGCAGGATCGGCTGGTGACCCCCGCCCTGGACCCCGCCATCGCCGCGCGCCTCAAGCGCGACGCCGCCGGCCTGGTCTGCGCCGTCGTGCAGGACCACGCCTCACGCCAGGTGCTCATGGTCGGCTGGATGGACGACGAGGCCCTCCGCCGGACCCTGACCACCGGTCGCGTGACCTTCTGGAGCCGGTCGCGCTCGGAGTACTGGCGCAAGGGCGACACCTCCGGCCATGCCCAGTGGGTGAAGGCGGTGCACCTCGACTGCGACGGCGACGCCCTGCTCGTCGAGGTGGAGCAGGTCGGCGCCGCGTGCCACACCGGCACCCGGTCGTGCTTCGAGGCCGGGGGTCCGCTGCCGGCCGTCGTCGGGGAGCCGGCATGAGCGCCGGGCCGGCGGAGCCGGACGTGACCGCGGACCTGCCCACCGAGCTGTCCTGGGGCGCCACGTGGCCGTCGCTGGGGACCTTCCGCGGCCTCGCGCGCGACCGCCGCGTCATCCCGGTCGTCCGCCGGCTCCTGGCCGACGACGTGACCCCGGTCGGCCTGTACCGCACCCTTGCCGGCGGTCGTCCGGGCACGTTCGTCCTGGAGTCGGCCGAGGTGGACGGCACCTGGTCGCGCTACTCGTTCGTCGGCGTGAACTCGCGCGCGACGCTCACGGTCGACGACGGCCGCGCCGTCTGGCTGGGCGACGTCCCGGTCGGCGTGCCCACCGGTGGCGACGTGCTCGACGTCCTGGGGGCAACTCTCGAGGCGCTGCGGACGCCCGCCGTGCCCGGCCTGCCACCGCTCACCGGTGGACTCGTCGGCGCGCTCGGGTGGGACGTCGTCCGGCACTGGGAGCCGACGCTGCCCGCGAAGGCCCCGGACGAGCTGGGTGTCCCCGAGGTCGCCCTGAGCTTGGCGACCGACCTCGCGGTCGTCGACCACGTCGACGGCACGGTGTGGCTCGTCGCGAACGCGATCAACTTCGATGCCACGGACGAGCGCGTCGACGAGGCCCACGCCGACGCCGTCGCGCGCCTGGACGCCATGCAGCGCGCGCTGGCGACGCCCGCCGCCACGGCGCCGGCCGTGCTGGTCGACGGACCCGAGCCCGCGCTCGAGTTCCGCAGCACCCGCGAGGAGTTCGAGCAGGCGGTGCGGGTCGGCAAGGAGGCGATCCGCGACGGCGAGGTCTTCCAGGTGGTCATCAGCCAGCGGCTGGACCTGGACTGCCCGGCCGACCCGCTCGACGTGTACCGGGTGCTCCGCACGATCAACCCCAGCCCGTACATGTACTGCATCACGCTGCAGGACGCCGCGGGCACCCCGTTCTCGGTCGTCGGGTCGAGCCCCGAGACGCTGGTCAAGGTGACGGACGGTCACGTGACGACGTTCCCGATCGCGGGCTCACGCCCCCGCGGGGCGACGCCGGAGGCCGATGCGGCGCTGGTCACCGAGCTGCTCGCGGACCCGAAGGAGCGTGCCGAGCACGTCATGCTCGTGGACCTGTCCCGCAACGACCTCGTCAAGGTCTGCGTGCCGACGAGCGTCGAGGTCGTCGACTTCATGGCGGTGCGGCGCTTCAGCCACATCATGCACATCTGCTCGACGGTGGTCGGCCGTCTGCGCGCGGGCGCCACGGCGCTGGAGACGCTCATGGCGACGTTCCCCGCCGGCACCCTCTCGGGGGCGCCGAAGCCGCGCGCGATCGCCCTCATCGACGAGCTCGAGCCGGCCCGGCGGGGCATCTACGGCGGCACCGTGGGGTACTTCGACTTCGCCGGGAACATGGACATGGCGATCGCCATCCGCACCGCCCTCATCCGCGACGGCCGCGCGAGCGTGCAGGCGGGTGGGGGCATCGTCGCGGACTCGGTCGAGGCGCTCGAGTACGCGGAGTCCCGCAACAAGGCCGCCGCGGCGGTGCGGGCCGTCCAGGTGGCGTCGCGCCTGCGGCCCGGGTCGGCGTGACCCGCAGGGCCGCCGTCCTGGCGACGCTGGCGGCCGGCGCCGCCCTCGGCGCGGTGGGTGCGGGGACGTGGGTCACGGCGCGCGCCTGGACGCCGATCGAGGAGCGCACGCT
>JAEZZV010000290.1 GCA_023418375.1 Actinomycetes bacterium
GGTCGCGGCGTCGGCCGGGACCTGGGCGCCGCTGCGGATGTCCTTCACCTGGTCCTCGCCGGCCTCGTCCGTGCCCGCCGACGACGCCGGGAACCACACGAAGGGCACGCCCCGGCGGTCCGCGTACTTGATCTGCTTGCCGAACTTCGCCGCCGAGGGGGCGACCTCCACGGGGATGCCCCGCGCCCGCAGCGCCGTCGCGACGGCCTCGCTCTCGGACCGGGTCTCCTCGCTCGTCACCGCGACGACGACGGCGCTGGGGACCGAGCGCGTCGCCCGCACCAGACCCGCGGAGAGCAGGCGCGACACGAGCCGCGAGACACCGATCGACAGCCCAACGCCCGGGTACGTCGTGCCGCCGTCCGACGCGAGGGCGTCGTAGCGGCCGCCGGAGCAGATGGAGCCCAGGTCCTCGTGACCGACAAGCACGGACTCGTAGACCGACCCGGTGTAGTAGTCCAGGCCGCGGGCGATCGCGAGATCGGCCACCACGCGGCCCGGTGCCCGGCGGGACGCCACCTCGAGCAGGGCCCCGAGCTCCGCGAGACCCTCGTCGAGCAGCGCGCTCCGGGCCCCGTGCCGATCGGCGAGCGCGCGCACGTCGTCGACGACACCGGCGTCCTGGCCGCCCAGGCCCGCGAGCTCGAGCATCGCGGCCGCCTGGGCCGCGCTCGCGCCCGCGTCGTCGGCCAGCAGCGCCGCGACGGCCTCGGGCCCGACCTTGGCGAGCTTGTCCACGCTGCGCAGCACCGCGTCGACGTCGTCGAGCCCGATGCCGCGCGCGAAGCCCTCCATCACGCGACGGTTGTTGACGAGGATGCGCACCGGCGGGACGCCGACGTCCGCGAGGGCCGCGAACGCCTCCGCCATGACGAGCGGGAGCTCGACCTCGTAGTGCGAGGGCAGCTCGCCGGCGCCGACGACGTCGATGTCGGCCTGGACGAACTCCCGGAACCGCCCCTCCTGGGGCCGCTCGCCGCGCCACACCTTCTGGATCTGGTAGCGCCGGAACGGGAAGTGCAGGTGGCCGGCGTTCTCGACCACGTAGCGCGCGAACGGCACGGTGAGGTCGAAGTGGAGCCCGAGCCCTCGCTCGGACTCCCTGCCCCCCCGCGCCGTGGTGTCGTCGTCCTCCTGGAGCCGGCGCAGGACGTAGATCTCCTTGCTCGTCTCGCCCTTGCGCAGCAGCTGGTCCAGGGGCTCGACGGCGCGCGTCTCGATGCCGGCGAAGCCGTGGAGCTCGAAGGTCCGCCGCAGCGTGTCCAGGACGTGCTGCTCGACCACGCGCTCGGCGGGCAGCAGCTCGGGGAACCCGGACAGCGGGGTGGGGCGGGCCATGGGTGCTCCTTCGTGCAGGTCTTGCGGATCAGCGCGACGCGGACAGGTACGGGTTGCCGGCGAGCTCGTCGCCGATCGTCGTCCACGGCCCGTGACCGGGGAGGACGCGGGTGGCGACGTCGAGCCGGGCGAGCCGCCGCAGGGTGGCGGCCATCGCGTGCTCGTCGCCCCCGGGCAGGTCGCAGCGGCCGACTGTGCCGGCGAACAGGACGTCGCCGGTGAGGGCCACCGCCTCCGGCCCGTCCGCGACGAGGTAGACCGTGGAGCCCTCCGTGTGCCCCGGCGCGTGCAGGGCGCGGATCCCGCCGACGACGACGGCCGGCGTCTCCGGGTCCGCCCGGAAGGTCTCCAGCCGCGTGGGGACGGGCGGACCTGCCGGCCGGCCGGCCATGGCCGCGAGCTGGGTGCCGAGCGGCCCGAGGCTCCCGACGGGGTCGGCGAGGCGGTAGGCGTCGTCCTCGTGCACGAGCACAGGGACGCCCCACTCGTCGGACAGCTCGGCGGCGCCCCAGGTGTGGTCGAGGTGCCCGTGCGTGAGGAGGATCGCGTGCGGTGTCAGGCCGGCGCTCGCGACGGCGTGCAGGACCTGGGCGGCGACGCCGGCCCCGGGGTCGACGACGACGCAGCCGCCGCCGTCCGGCACGACGTGGCAGCTGGCGCCGAGCAGGGGGGCGGCGAGCGTCCTGATCAGCACCCCGCAAGCGTAGCGGCGGCCGCCGAGACCAGACCGTGACGTCCGGGAGGCCGCCAGCGTCCGTCGGGCGGGGGCGCCTTGCCTAGACTGTGCGAGGCTCGGCGGCGCGCCCCGGCGTCCGTCGGCCTGCGGGCCGTGCCCGCGTTCGCCCATGACGGCAAGAACGGGAGTCCGAGGTGTCCTCGAAGCAGCAGCAGCGCGAGTACGCGCGGCGGCGGTACGAGAAGTGGCAGGCGCACCAGCAGGAGGTCCGGGCACGGGAGCGGCGGCGCGCCGTCATCGTCGGCTCGGTGCTCGGCGTGCTCCTGCTCGCTGCAGTCGTCTGGCTCGTGATCGACGTGACGCGCGACGACGCCCCCGCCGCCACCCCGGCCGACCAGGCGGACCAGGGCACCGGCGCCGAGGTCCCGGACCCGGCGATCGCCGAGGGGCGCACGTGGACGGCTCAGGTCGCCACGTCCGCCGGCGACCTCGTCCTCGAGCTCGACGGCGTGAACGCCCCGCAGGCCGTGGCGTCCTTCGTCTCGCTGTCCCGCGACGGGTTCTTCGCGGGGACGAGCTGCCACAGGCTCACGACGAGCGGGATCTTCGTGCTCCAGTGCGGTGACCCGACGGGCACCGGCACGGGCGGGCCCGACTACCGGTTCGGTCCCATCGAGAACGCGCCCGCGGACGACGTGTACCCGGCCGGGACGCTCGCCATGGCCCGCGTGAGCGGAGACGCCGAGAGCAACGGCAGCCAGTTCTTCCTGGTGTACGAGGACTCGACCATCCCCTCCGACGCGGCGGGCGGGTACACCGTCTTCGGCCGCGTGGTCGAGGGCATGGACGTACTCGCGGCTGTGGCCGAAGCCGGCGTCGTCGAGGGCACCGAGCAGCCCGTGACGCCCGTGACGATCGAGGGAGTTGAGGTCGAGTGAGCGACGTCCCGACCGAGGAGACCACCGAGGACCCGACCCGCGCCGTGGCCGACGCCACGCCGGAGGTCCCGGACACCAGCGCCGTCGACGCGTCGGCGCCCATCGAGGAGCCGGCCGCGCAGGCGCCGGAGGAGGCGACGGCCGACGTGACCGACGTGACCGACGTGACGGACCCGACCCAGCTGGTCGCGGCGGCGGAGGCCGATGCCCCGCAGGCCGAGCCCGCGACGGCGGCGAACGAGCAGGCGCAGGCCGCGCCCACGGAGACAGCGCCCACGGAGACGGGGCCGGCCGATGCCGCCGCGGCGGGTGCCGAGCCGGCCGACGCCGTGACGGCGGCGGGCGCCGCGGAGGCGGAGACCGCGCCTTCCACGGAGGCGGAGGTCGCAGCACCCACGGAGGTGGAGGCCCCGGCAGAGGGCCCCGCGCCGACCGCGGAGCCCGTCCCGGCGGATGAGGTGACGCCCTCCTCCGCGCCGAAGCCCGTTCCCACGCCGCGCGCCGTGCCTCGGCCGCCGAAGCAGCGCGGCCGCGTGACGCCCGCGGTGACCGGTCGCCTCGCTCCGGCCGTGCCGCCGCCGCCGGACCTGTCCGAGGAGGACGCGCTCCATGCCGCCACCTTCGGCCGCGTGGACGAGGAGGGGCGCGTCTGGGTGCGGGAGACCGCCGGTGAGCGGGAGGTCGGGCAGTACCCGGACACGCCCGCCGCCGAGGCGCTGGCCTTCTACGTGCGCCGCTTCGCGGACCTGCACGCCAAGGTCGGGCTCTTCGAGACCCGCCTGGCCGCCACCGACCTCGGTGTCAAGGAGATCGACAGCACCCTGGAGAACCTGACGGCCGAGCTCGAGGCGCCGGCTGCCGTCGGCGACCTCGACGCGCTCCGCGCGCGGCTCGGCACGCTCCGCGAGCGCGCCGACGCACGGCGCGCCGCGGTGGAGTCGGAGCGCGCTGCAGCGCGCGCAGCGGCCGCCGAGTCGCGTACCGCCATGGTCGAGGCCGCCGAGAAGATCGCGGCAACCGACCCGGCGAAGATGCAGTGGCGCCCCGCCGGCGAGCAGCTGCGCGTCCTCCTGGAGCAGTGGAAGGAGTCCCAGCGGCGCGGCCCGCGCCTCGACCGCGCCACCGAGGACGCCCTGTGGAAGCGGTTCAGCCACGCCCGCTCGACGTTCGACCGGGAGCGCCGCCGCTGGTTCGCAGAGCTGGAGAAGGCGAACGCGGGCGCACGCGAGACCAAGGAGCGCATCGTCGCCGAGGCCGAGGCCCTCGCCACGAGCACCGACTGGGGCGCCGCGTCCGCGGCCTTCCGTGACCTCATGACGCGGTGGAAGGCGGCCGGGCGCGCGAACCGGAAGGACGACGACGCCCTGTGGGCCCGGTTCCGATCCGCCCAGGATGCGTTCTTCGCGGCGCGCGACGAGCACCACAAGGCGACGGACGCGGAGTTCGGGGCGAACCTCCAGGTCAAGCTCGCGCTCCTGGAGGAGGCCGAGCGTCTCGTTCCGATCAAGGACCTCGGGGCGGCCAAGGCCGAGCTCCGCTCGATCCAGGACCGCTGGGAGAAGGCCGGCAAGGTTCCCCGCGGCGACGTCCAGCGCGTCGAGGGACGCCTGCGCGCCGTCGAGCAGGCGGTCCGGGACGCCGAGCAGAGCCGCTGGCAGCGCACCAACCCGGAGACCCGCGCCCGGGCCGAGGGCGCCGCTGCCCAGCTGGTCGCCGCGATCGGCGCCCTCGAGGCCGACCTCGAGAAGGCGCGCGCCGCCGGAGACGCGCGCACGATCGCGGAGATCGAGGAGTCGCTCACCGCGCGTCGTGCGTGGCTGGAGCAGGTCGAGCGGGCCGCCGCGGAGTCCCGCGGCTGACCGCGGCCTCGCACGACGCCGGAGGGCGGGCCGTCGGGTCCGCCCTCCGG
>JAEZZV010000109.1 GCA_023418375.1 Actinomycetes bacterium
GGCCCAGGCAGCGGCCACCCCGGCGAAGGCGCCCGCGCGCCGGTCCAGCACGCCGCCCCCGCCGCCCCCGCCGCCGCAGGCCTGAGCGAGGCCCCCACCCCGGCGCACCCGCCGTGCGAGACCCGCCGAGCCCGCTCGGCGGGTCTTGCGGCTTCTCGGGCCGTCGGACCACGATCACGCTGTGCGGCCGCGCGTCGGCGCGACCCCGACCCGAGGAGCGGGCATGGACATCGGCGACCTGGTCGGCAAGGCGAAGGACGCGCTGGACAAGAACGAGGGCGCCGTCGAGGGCGCGCTCGACAAGGTCGCCGACGTCGTCAAGGAGCGCACGGGCGACGACGTCGACGAGAAGGTCGACGCGGCCGTCGCCAAGGCTAAGGACGTCATCGGCAAGGACTGACCCGCCCGACGCCGGGAGGGTCGCTCACCGCCTGCGCAGGGGATCCTCCCCGACGCGCGTCAGGCGTTGGCGAAGGCCGCGAGGCCGAGTGCGACCGCCTTGTCGAAGAGCTGCTCGCGCTCGGCGGACGACAGCGACTCGTCGCGGAAGAGCAGGTCGCTGATCGTGCAGATCGCGAGCGCCTCCTTGCCCTCCTGCGCGGCGACGGCGTAGAGCCCGGCCGCCTCCATCTCGACGGCGAGCGTGCCGTGCTTGACGAGCAGCTCGTTCGTCAGGGGGCGGTCGGAGTAGAAGATGTCGCTCGAGATGACCGGGCCCACGTAGACGGTGCCGTTCTTGCGGCGGCGGCGGCGCCCGGCCGCGGGGGCGTCGGCGGCGGGCTTCGCGTTCGTCCGGCGCCCGACGCCGGCAGCCTCTGCCGCGGCGGCCGTCAGCGAGAAGGTCGCGCCCGCGCTGAAGTGGATCTGCGGGATCTTGTTGCCGACGATCGAGGAGTCGGTGTGCGCGACGTTCGCGATGACGACGTCTCCCACCTCCAGGTGCGGGGCCATGCCGCCCGCCGTGCCGATCCGGATGATCCGCTCGACGCCGTAGAACCGGAACAGCTCGGTGGCGTAGATGCTGATCGAGGGGATGCCCATGCCCGAGGCCAGCACCGACACCGGGCGGCCGTCGAAGCTGCCCGTGTAGCCGAGGATGCCGCGCACGTCGCTGACGAGCCGGGCGTCCTCCAGCACCGTCTCGGCGATGCGCTGCGCCCGCTTCGGGTCGCCGGGCATGAGGACGTCGGGGGCGAAGTCGCCGGGCTCGGCGCTGATGTGCGGAGTGGCCATGGGGCGAGGTTAGCCGGACCTGCGGGCCGTCGTCGTGGGTCGGCCGTGCGGTGTCCCGGACCCCGAGCCCGGCGGTCGGCGAGCCGGCGCCGTCACCTGTCGCGGCGTCACGGCTCGAGCGGCGTCACGGGTCGAACGGCGTCACGGCGCGAGGCGCGTCACAGGTCGTGCGGGCGCTCGTCCTCCGCGCCGCCCTCGCGGCGCAGCCGCAGGATGCTGGCCGCCAGCCCGCCCCAGATGACCGCGGCGGAGATCAGCAGGAACGTCACGGCGGTCCCGGTCATCGCGGGCTCCTCTCGGTCGCGGCGGCCGGACCCAGCTCGTCGGGCACGAAGTCGTCGGGGCTGCGACGCCAGGGCACGAGCGCGAAGAGGATCGCGACCACCAGGCACAGCGCCACCGAGCCCCAGCCGAATGCGTTCAGGAACCAGGTCGGGTATCCCCCGTACCCGTCACCGATGCGTTCGATCACCAGGCTTGTCAGCATGTAGCCGAGGAGGAGCGGGATCACGCCGCCCACCAGCACCCGCCACCAGGCGCCGACGTCGACGCCCGTCCGGGCGTTGAGGTGCGTCTGGAGCTCCCGCAGGCGCCGCAGGACGAGCCCGAGCAGCACGGCCATGACGATCGCCGAGAGGACGATCCCGACGTTGTTGACGTAGTGGTCCACGGTGTCGAGCAGCGGCACCCCCGTCGTCGTCGAGAACAGGAGCAGCGACACGACGGCCGCGACACCGCCGACGACCAGCGCGCCCTGGCGCACGCTGAGCCCGAACTTCTCCTGGAAGGCGGCCGAGACCACCTGCAGGATCGAGATGAGCGAGGTCATGCCGGCGAGCGCGAGCGAGCCGAAGAACAGCACGCCGAAGACCGGGCCGCCCGGCATCGTCGACAGGATCTGCGGGAAGGCGACGAACGCCAGGCCGATGCCCGTCTCCCCGCCCATCTCCTCGACCGGCATCCCGCTCTGCACGGACATGAACCCGAGCACCGCGAACACGCCGATGCCGGCCAGCAGCTCGAAGGAGGAGTTCGCGAAGCCGACAACCAGGCCCGTGGTCGTGAGGTTCGCCCGCCGCCGCAGGTACGACGAGTACGTGATCATGATCCCGAAGGCGATCGACAGCGAGAAGAAGATCTGGCTGTACGCGGCGATCCAGACGCCGGGGTCCCCGAGCGCCTCCCAGTCCGGCGTGAAGAACGCCGTCAGCCCCTCGCCTGCGCCCTCCAGCGTCACGGCCCGGACGACGAGGGCGCCGAACATGACGACCAGCAGCGGGATCATCACGAAGTTCGCGCGCTCGAGGCCCCGCTTGACGCCGAACGCGACGATCGCCAGGGCCAGCACCCATACCACGACCAGCGGCGCAAGGACGCCCGGCACGACGTCCAGGCCCGGCGTGACGTCGTCCGCCACCTGCAGGTACTCCGCGAAGAGGAAGCCCTCCGGGTCGTCGCCCCACGCGAGGTCCACCGAGAACCACATGTACGCCAGCGCCCAGGCGAGGATCGCGGCGTAGTACGTCGCGATGACGAAGCTGATGGCCACCTGGAACCAGCCGAGACCCTCGGCCGGCTTCGCGATGCGCCGGAACGACGTCGGCGCCGACCCGCGGAACCGGTGCCCGATCGAGTAGTCGAGCCACAGGATCGGGATGCCCGCCGTGAGGAGCGCGACCAGGTAGGGGATGAGGAACGCGCCGCCCCCGTTCTCGTACGCGACGCCGGGGAACCGCCAGATGTTGCCGAGCCCGACCGCGGAGCCCACCGCCGCGAGGATGAACCCCAGCTGGCCGGACCACTGCTCGCGGTGCCGTGGGGCGCCGGCGTCGTCGGGGGTCACGGCGTCGGGCGAGGTACCGCTCGTGTCGCTCATCGTCGTCCTCGGGAGTGCAGGGATGCCGTCCGGCTTTGACACGACCGTAGCCGTGAGGCCCGATGGCGCACCAGATCCGCGCCGGACGCCGCCGGGCGCGACGGCATCCGTTGCGCCCGGCCCGCTCAGCCGACGGCGGAGAGCGTGAGGTCGCTGCCCGACGCCGCGACCTCCAGGCCGCGGTCGACGACCGTCACCCCCGTCAGGCTCATGTCCTCCGGCAGCCCGGACACCCGGAACCGCAGGCCCTGGAGCTGCGCCGTCAGATCGGCCGGCAGCTCGGTGCTCTCCACCCGGAACCCGCCCAGCAGGAACGCCTCGACGTCGACGACGATGTCGCGGTCGTCGGCCGTCGCGCTGATCGCGACGTCGAGCGGCAGCCCGAGCACCGACGCGGTGGCGAGCAGCTCGCCGTCGCGCACCTGGAGGTCGAGGTTCGCCAGACCGAGGGCGTCCTTCGCGGCCTCGGGCGTGACCAGTGCCGTCATCTCCGCCGTCCGCGCCGTGTACGGCGGCTCGGTACCGACGCCGTGCACCCGCACGACGACGTCCTCCAGCCGCAGGCCCTCGACCGTCGCCGCCGGGGCCGTCAGCCGCACGCTGTCCAGCGTGCCCGCCGCGACCTGGGTGAGGAACGGGAAGCCCTCGATCGTGACGTCGGGCTCCTGCTCGACGCCGGGGATCGCCTGCTGCACCTCCGCCGCGACGCGGTCCTCCGCCTCCCGGCGCAGCAGCGTGTCGGCGAGCAAGGCCCCACCCGCGACGACCGCGAGCACGACGAGGGTCCAGACCAGGCGGCGCATGAGGGCAGGCTACGGACTGACCGCCGGCGCCGCCCACCGGGACCGGCGCACCGGTCCGCCCACCCAAACCCGTGGTGGGCGCGCGCCGACGCGCCTACCCTGGGAAGGGTAGGGACGAGCGCAGCGAGGCGCGTCATGACCGGATCGATGTTCTGGGTGGCACTGCCCATGACGGTCTACGGCCTGCTCGCGGTCAGCGTCCCCTCGCCCGAGCCCCGGGGGCTGCGCGGGCGTCTGCGCGCCTGGCGGGAGCGCCGTCGGGCACGCCGGGCCGACCTCCCGGACGAGGTCATCACGCCGCACCCGGCGGGCCCCGACCCCGACGACCCGCTCGCCGTGCTCGCCATCCAGGTGCGCCTCGGCGTGCTCGCCGACCACATCCGCGAGCTGGAGTCCGACGAGCGCGTCTGGGCGCGCGGCCGTCGGCTCGAGGCCGCGCAGGCGGCGTACGACGCCCTCCTCGACGAGGCCTGCCGGCTCGCGGGCATCACGAGCCACCTGCCGCCCGCGGGCGGCCCCGGCCTGCGCCGCAACACCGAGCCGGACCGCTTCGAGGACGAGCTGGCCCTCGCCCAGCGCGGCTGGTCCTGGTAGCCGGCCGAACGACCGGCGCGCGCTACGCGCGGACCGTCAGGGTGCTGCGGCCGTCGGCGGCGCGGCGGACCTCGATGCGCTCGGCGATCGACTGCTTCATCGCGTCGACGTGCGACACCACGCCGACGACGCGCCCGCCGTCGCGCAGCCGGCCGAGCTCGGCCAGGACCACGTCGAGGGTGTCGGGGTCGAGCGAGCCGAAGCCCTCGTCGACGAAGAGCGTGCCCAGGTCGGTGCCGCCGGCCTCGGCCGTGACGACGTCGGCGAGCCCCAGCGCCAGGCTGAGCGCGAAGTAGAACGTCTCGCCGCCGGACAGCGTCGCGGGGTCGCGCTCCCGCTCGGTGTGGTGGTCCACGACCTTGAGCGCCAGGCCCAGCTTGCGGGCGCCGCCGCGCTCCTTCTCCTCGCTGCGCAGCAGCTCGTACCGGCCCGACGACATCGCCGTGAGCCGCCCGTTCGCCGCCGCGACGACGTCCTCGAAGCGCCGGGCCAGCACGTACGTGCCCAGCGAGAGCTGCCGGGCGTTCTCCCCGCCGCTCGCCGCGACGACGTTCGCCATCCGCACCACGGGCCCCGCGGCCTCGCGCGCGGCGACCAGCGCCCGGCCGGCCCCCGCGACCTGCGCGCTCTCCGCCTCCGACGCCGACGCCCGGTCCCGCAGC
>JAEZZV010000111.1 GCA_023418375.1 Actinomycetes bacterium
CCCAGGGCCCCCGTGGCCGTCGGCACGAGCGCGTCCAGCACCTCGGGCTCGGTGCCCGGCGCCGCGGGCAGCAGGGTCGCGTCCAGGCGGGCGAGCCCGCGGCTCGCGAACGGCGCGACCGACAGCACGCGCGTGCGGCCCTTGCGCACGCCCTTGCGCAGGCGGAGGAAGACGATGCCGCCCTCGTCCTCGGGCTCGAAGCCCACGAGCAGCACGGCCGGCGCGGACTCGAGGTCGGCGAACGTCACCGACATCCGGGAACCGGCGACGTGGTGGGCGAGGAACGCGTCCTCCTCCGCCGAGTGCGGCCGGGCGCGGTGGTCGACGTCGTTCGTGCCGAGCGCCACGCGCGCGAACTTGGCGTACGCGTACGCGTCCTCGAGCGTCAGGCGGCCGCCGGGCAGCACGCCGACGCGACCCGCTGCCGCGGCAAGGCCCTCGGCCGCGCGGTCGAGGGCCTCGCCCCAGGACGCCTGCCGCAGCTCGCCGCGCGTGCCGTCGTCAGCGACGTCGCGCACCAGCGGGACCGTGAGGCGGTCGGGCAGGCCCTGCCACGCGAACGCGAAGCGGTCCTTGTCGGAGATCCACTCCTCGTTGACCGCCGGGTCGTCGCCGGCCAGGCGGCGCAGCACCACCCCGCGCCGGTGGTCGACGCGGATCGCCGCGCCGTTGGCGTCGTGCTCCGCGACGCCCGGCGTGGAGACCAGGTCGAACGGCCGGGAACGGAAGCGGTACGCGGCGTTCGTCAGGGCGCCCACCGGGCAGATCTGGATCGTGTTCCCGGAGAAGTAGGAGGCGAACGGACGGCCCGAGGTGTCCTCGGTCGCCTGGCCGACGGGCCCGGCGACGTCCTGCTCGGGCACGCCGGTCGCGGCGCTGATCGGCGTCCCGTCCGGCTGCACGCCGCGGTAGACCGGCGTCGGCTCCGCGCCCTCGAAGCCCAGCACGCCCGGGTCGAAGCGACCGATCTGCTGACGCACGCCGCGCATCTGCAGGTCGATGAACTGGTCGCCCGCGATCTCCTCGGAGAACCGCGTGCACCGCTGGCACAGGACGCACCGGTCGCGGTCCAGCAGGATCTCGGTCGAGATCGCGATCGGCTTGGGGAACGTCCGCTTGACGTCGACGAACCGCGACGACCCCGGGCCGTTGCTCAGCGTCTGGTTCTGCAGGGGGCACTCGCCGCCCTTGTCGCACGTCGGGCAGTCGAGCGGGTGGTTGATGAGCAGGAACTCCAGCACGCCGTGCTGCGCCTTGTCGGCGACGGCGGAGGTGCGCTGCGTCTTAACGACCATGCCGGGCGTCGCCTCGGTGGTGCACGAGGCCTGGGGCTTCGGCATCGGGCGGACGTTGCCCTCGCGGTCGGGGACGGCGACCTCGACCAGGCACTGGCGGCACGCGCCGACCGGCTCCAGCAGAGGGTGGTCGCAGAACCGCGGGATCGCGATGCCGAGCTGCTCGGCCGCGCGGATCACCAGCGTGCCCTTGGGGACCGTCACCTCGACGTCGTCGATGGTGAACGTGACCTGCGGGACCTCGGGCTTCGCCGCGGACGCTCCGCCGGTCGTCGCGCCCGGGGCGGGCGTGGTCGTCGTCATGCGTGCACCCCTGCCGTGGTCCTGGGCGTGTAGTCGAAGCGCGCCGCCGCGACCGGGTCGAACGGGCAGCCGCCACCCGTGATGTGCGCCTCGAACTCCTCACGGAACAGCGCGATGCCGCTGGTCACGGTGGACGTCGCGCCGTCGCCGAGCGCGCAGAAGGCGCGGCCGAGGATGTTGTCGCACATGTCCAGGAGGGTGTCGAGGTCCGCCGTCGTGCCCTGGCCGTGCTCGATCCGGGCGAGCACCTGCTTCATCCAGTAGGTGCCCTCGCGGCACGGCGTGCACTTGCCGCAGGACTCGTGCGCGTAGAACTCCGCCCACCGCGTGATCGCGCGGACCACGCACGTGGAGTCGTCAAAGATCTGCAGCGCGCGCGTGCCGAGCATCGAGCCCGCCGCGCCGACCGACTCGTAGTCGAGCGGGGTGTCGAGGTGCTCGGCCGTGAACAGCGGCGTCGAGGACCCGCCCGGCGTCCAGAACTTCAGCGTGTGGCCCTCGCGGATGCCGCCGGCCATGTCCAGCAGCTCGCGCAGCGTGATGCCGAGGGGGGCCTCGTACTGCCCGGGCCGGGCCACGTGTCCCGACAGGGAGAAGATGCCGAAGCCCGTCGAGCGCTCGGTGCCCATGGACCGGAACCAGTCCGAGCCGTTCGCGACGATCGACGGGACGCTCGCGATGGTCTCGACGTTGTTGATGACCGTCGGACGGCCGTACAGGCCCGCGACCGCGGGGAACGGCGGCTTGAGGCGCGGCTGGCCGCGGCGGCCCTCGAGCGAGTCGAGCAGCGCCGTCTCCTCGCCGCAGATGTACGCGCCCGCCCCCGCGTGCACCGTGAGCTCGAGGTCGTAGCCGGAGCCCAGGATGTCGCGCCCGAGCAGCCCGGCCGAGCGGGCCTCCGCGACCGCCGCGAGCAGGCGGCGGTACACGTGCAGCACCTCGCCGCGCACGTAGATGAACGCGTGGTGGCAGCCGATCGCGTACGACGTGATGATCGCGCCCTCCACCAGCAGGTGCGGGTCGGCCATCATCAGCGGGATGTCCTTGCAGGTCCCCGGCTCGGACTCGTCCGCGTTGACGACGAGGTAGCGGGGGCCGCCGTCGGGCGCGGGCAGGAAGCCCCACTTCATGCCCGTGGGGAAGCCGGCGCCACCGCGGCCGCGCAGGCCGGAGTCCTTGACCGTGGTCAGGACGTCGCCGGGCGCCATCGCCAGCGCGGCCTTCAGCGCCCCGTAGCCGCCGGCGTCGCGGTAGGCGTCCAGGGTCCACGAGCGCTCGTTGCCCCAACGCTGCGTCAGGACCGGGGTGAGGGTCGTCGCCATCACGCCTCCTCGGAGGCCTTGCGGCCCGTCTCGGTGTCGGCCGAGCCGCCCGACGGCGGCGCGGACGGCGAGTCCACGCTGGACTGCGGCCCGCCCGGCTCCGGCGCGACGGGCGTCTCCTGGCCCGCGCCCGCGTCGTCGGAGGCATGCGCGCCGGGGGCCGCCCAGCCCTTCTGCCGGGCCAGCTGCACGCCCTGCACGGTCGCCGGGCCCGCGCCCACGCCCTCGTCCGCGCGGCCGTCCGGGAACCCGGCGAGCACGCGGGACATCTGCTTGAACGTGCACACCGAGCTCGCGCCGCGCGTCGGCGCGACCTGCTCACCGGCGATCAGCCGGTCGACGACGTCGATCGCCGACTGCGGGGTCTGCTCGTCGAAGAACTCCCAGTTGATCATCATCACGGGCGCGTAGTCGCAGGCCGCGTTGCACTCGATGCGCTCGAGCGTGATCGCGCCGTCGGCGGTCGTCTCGTCGTGCCCGATGCCGAGGTGGTCCGCCAGCTCGTCGAAGATGGCGTCCCCGCCCATGATCGCGCACAGCGTGTTCGTGCAGACGCCCACGGTGTACGTGCCGTTCGGGTGCCGCTTGTACTGGCTGTAGAACGTCGCGACCGCGGAGACCTCGGCCGTCGTCAGGCCCAGCGTCGCCGCGCAGAACGCGATCCCGTCCGGGCTGACGAAGCCGTCCTCCGACTGCACCAGGTGCAGCAGCGGCAGCAGCGCCGACCGCGGGTCGGGGTAGCGGGCGACGACGGTGGCCGCGTCGGCCGCCAGCCGCTCCGCCTTGGCGCCCTCGTACGGCTCGTAGGTGAGCGTCGTCATCAGCGGTCCACGCCTCCCATCACGGGGTCCAGCCCCGCCACCGCGACGACGACGTCGGCGAGCATGCCGCCCTCGCACATCAGCGACACGGCCTGCAGGTTGTTGAACGACGGGTCACGGAAGTGCGCCCGGTACGGGCGCGTGCCGCCGTCGGACACCAGGTGCGCGAGCAGCTCGCCGCGCGGGTGCTCGACCGACTGCGTCGCCTGGCCGGCGGGCACCCGGAAGCCCTCGGTGACCAGCTTGAAGTGGTGGATCAGGGCCTCCATCGAGGTGCCCATGATCTGCTTGATGTGGTCGAGCGAGTTGCCCATGCCGTCCGAGCCGATGGCCAGCTGCGCCGGCCAGGCGATCTTCTTGTCCGCGACCATCACCGGGCCCGGCCCCATGGCCTGGAGCCGCTCGAGCGCCTGCTCGACGATCCGCAGGCTCTGGTAGCACTCCTCGATGCGCAGCACGACGCGCGCGAACGAGTCGGCGTCGTTGCTGACGGGGACGTCGAAGTCGTACGTCTCGTAGCCGCAGTACGGGGTGTGCTTGCGCACGTCGTACGGCAGGCCGGTCGCGCGGAGCACGGGGCCCGTGATGCCGAGCGCCATGCACCCGGCCAGGTTCAGGTGGCCGACGCCGACGAGGCGCCCCTTGAAGATCGGGTTGCCGAGCATGAGGTCGCTGAGCTGGCCGATGTAGTCGCGGATCAGCGGAAGGGCCTCGCGGATCGTGTCCAGGGCCCCCGGCGGGATGTCCTGCGCGACGCCGCCCGGCCGGACGAACCCGTGGTTCATGCGCAGGCCGGTGATCAGCTCGAAGATCTTCAGGATCTCCTCGCGGGCCGTGAACGCCGTGGTCATGATCGTCGTGGCGCCGAGCTCGTTGCCGCCGGTGCCGAGCGCGATGAGGTGCGAGCCGACCCGGTTCAGCTCCATGAGCAGGACGCGGACGACCGTCGCGCGCTCGGGGACGTCGTCGGTGATCCCCAGCAGCGTC
This sequence comes from Actinomycetes bacterium, assembly GCA_023418375.1. Taxonomy (GTDB): domain Bacteria; phylum Actinomycetota; class Actinomycetes; order Actinomycetales; family Cellulomonadaceae; genus Actinotalea. Next base: position 4,729 of record JAEZZV010000111.1, read on the forward strand.
TCGACGGCGAGGCAGTGCGCCGTCTCCTGGAAGAACGGGGCCAGGTAGTCCATCCGCGTGCACAGGGTCACGCCCTGCGTCCACGTCCGGTACTCCATCGACTTCTCGATGCCGGTGTGCAGGTAGCCGACGCCGCAGCGGGCCTCGGTGACCGTCTCGCCGTCGATCTCGAGCATCAGGCGGAGCACGCCGTGCGTCGACGGGTGCTGCGGGCCCATGTTGACGACGATGCGCTCCTCGCCGAGGCGCGCGGCCTCCTCGGCGATCTGCGACCAGTCGCCGCCGGTGGCCTCGAACGTGGGGACGCCCTCGGCGCCCTCGTCGACGATGTGGGCGCTCGCGTGCGGGGTCTGCTGGGTCATCAGTTGTACGCCCTCCGCTGGTCGGGCGGCGGGACCTGCGCGCCCTTGTACTCCACGGGGATGCCGCCGAGCGGGTAGTCCTTGCGCTGCGGGTGGCCCGGCCAGTCGTCGGGCATCTCGATGCGCGCCAGGCCCGGGTGGCCGTCGAAGACGATGCCGAAGAAGTCGAACGTCTCGCGCTCGTGCCAGTCGTGGCCCGGGTAGACCGACGTGCTCGAGGGGATGTGCGGGTCGGCGTCGGGCACGGCGACCTCCAGGCGGAGGCGACGTCCGTGCGTGACCGAGCACAGGTGGTAGACGGCGTGCAGCTCGCGGCCGACGTCGCCCGGGAAGTGCACGCCCGAGACGCCGAGGCCGAGCTCGAAGCGCAGGTCCTGGTCGTCGCGCAGCGAGCGGCAGACCACGACGACGTGCTCGCGCCGCACGAACAGAGTGAGCTCGCCGCGGTCGACGACGACCTTCTCGATCGCGTCGTCGAAGGCCACGCCGGCCTCGGCGAGCACCTCGGCGAGGATGTCGACGACCTCGTCGAACCAGCCGCCGTAGGGGCGCTCGCTCGCGGTCGGCATCGCGATCGTCTTGACGAGCCCGCCGTAGCCGGACGTGTCGCCCGAGTCGGCCGCGCCGAACATGCCCGTGCGGACGTCGACGACGTCCAGGGGGGTGCGGCCGTCGGGACCCGTCGGCACCCCGGCGACCTCCTGGGTCGGGACGTGCTGCGAGCCCGCCCCGTGGGCGGCCTCCGTGGCGGTCTGCGGCGTGCCCGCCCCGGGGGTGCCGACCTCGCCGGCGCCGGCCTTGGCGGCCGCCGCCGCGTCCTTGGCCTCGCTCATCGGAGCAGCCCCTTCATCTGGGAGGTCGGGGTCGCGGCGAGCGCCGCCTCCTCGGCCGCACGGACGGCGGCCTCGCGGTTGACCCCGAGCGGGCTCTGCCGCACCTGCTCGTGCAGCGCCAGGATCGCGTTGAGCAGCATCTCCGGGCGCGGCGGGCAGCCGGGCAGGTAGATGTCGACGGGCACGATGTGGTCGACGCCCTGGACGAGCGCGTAGTTGTTGAACATGCCGCCCGACGAGGCGCACACGCCCATCGAGAGCACCCACTTGGGCTCGGACATCTGGTCGTAGACCTGGCGCACGACCGGGGCCATCTTCTGGCTCACACGGCCCGCGACGATCATCAGGTCCGCCTGGCGCGGCGACGCGCGGAAGACCTCCATGCCGAACCGGGAGATGTCGAACCGCGACGTCCCGGTCGCCATCATCTCGATGGCGCAACACGCGAGGCCGAAGGTCACCGGCCACATCGACGCCTTGCGGGACAGCCCGACGAACTTCTCCAGGCTGGTCAGCAGGATGCCGGACGGTGCTTCCTCGATCCCCATCGCGCTCCTCCTTCCTCCGTCGTCGCGTCAGTCGTGCGGGCCGTGGCCCCGGTGCGGTTCAGTCCCACTCGAACCCGCCGCGTCGCCACTCGTAGACGAAGGGCACGGTGATCAGGGCGATGAAGGTCGTCATGGCGACGACGCCGAAGACGGCCAGCTCGCCGAACGTGACCGCCCACGGGTACATGAAGACGACCTCGATGTCGAAGATGATGAAGCTCATCGCGACCAGGTAGTACTTCACCGGGAACCGGCCGTGGCCGACCGCGTGCGGCGTCGGGTCGATGCCGCACTCGTACGCCTCGAGCTTGGCGCGGTTGTAGCGCCGCGGGCCGAGGATCGCGCTGGCGCCCAGGCCGCCGAGGGCCAGGACGGCCGCGATACCCATGAGCACCAGGATCGGCACGTACGGGTTGGTCATCGGGTCCTCCAGCCTGGTCGGGGCTCGTGCGGCAGGCACGCCGACTGGGCCGAGTGTCGTCGGGTCATGCGGCCGGCGCAATCCGGGTCAGGGCGGCGATCAGGCGGTCCGACGCCTGTCCGCCGCGCGGCTCGTACACGTCGGCGAGCAGCTTCATGACCAGGCGCATCAGCGCCGGTCGGGGCAAACCGTAGCGGGTGCACAGATGCATGATCGCGGGCTGCTCGATGAGCTTCACGAAGATCCGCCCGAGGGAGTAGTAGCCGCCGAGCTCGTCGGCCATGACCGTCGGGTACGTGGCCAGGACGGCGTCGCGCGCAGCAGGCGTCCGGCGGGCGTGCGCCTGCACCACGACCTCCGCCGCGCGTCGGGCCGCCTGCATCGCGTAGGCGATGCCCTCGCCGTTGAACGGGCTGACCATGCCGCCGGAGTCGCCCACGAGCAGCAGACCGCGGTCGTACAGGGGCTTGCGGTTGAAGGCCATCGGAAGGGCCGCGCCGCGCACGGGCGCCAGCGGGGCGGCCGCGTCGAACCTCCAGTGCTCCGGCGCGTTGGCGACCCACCGGGCCAGCAGGTCCTTGTAGTCGATCTTCGTGGCCGTCGCGGTCGAGCTGACGCTGCCGAGGCCCACGTTCGCGGTGCCGTCGCCGAGCGGGAAGATCCAGCCGTACCCCGGCAGCAGGTTCGACCGGCCCGGGGCGCCGTCCCACAGCTCGAGGTGCGACTCCATCCACTCGTCGTCGTGCATGGGGGTCTCGAAGTAGGTCCGGACCGCCACGCCCATGGGGCGGCGGGGGTTCTTCTCGATGCCGAGCGAGAGCGCGAGCCGGGCGGAGACGCCGTCGGCCGCGATGACGACCGGGGCGCGGTAGGTGACCTCGTCGCCCGCCCTGCGCCCGGCGTCGTCCACGGGGCGCGCGGTCACGCCGACGACGCGGCCCGTGCGCTCGTGCAGCACCGGCCCGGTGACGGCGGTGCGCTCGAGGATTTTCGCGCCGGCGGCGCGGGCGTGGTCGGCCAGGGCGGCGTCGAAGTCGCGGCGGGTGCGCGCGAGCCCGAAGTCCGGGAAGGAGTCGAGCTGGGGCCAGGGGAGCTCGAGGCGGTGCCCGCCGCCGTACACGCGCAGGCCCTTGTTGCGGATCCAGCCGTCCTCCGGACGCATGGGCACGCCCATCGCCACGAGCTCGCGGACGGCGCGCGGGGTCAGGCCGTCGCCGCAGACCTTGTCCCGCGGGAAGGCCGACTTCTCCAGGACGAGGACGTCGAGCCCGGCGGTCGCGAGCCAGTACGCGGCCGAGGCGCCGGCAGGCCCGGCACCGACGACGAGGACGTCGGCGTCGTCCTGCCGCTGCACAGTCCCTGCCACGCCTACCTCGCCGTCGACCGAAGGGTCCCTTGTGAAGCCGTTCACGAACGCCTACGCCAGTCTAACTGCGCGCCTGCTATGGGTACGCACGGCCGCCGATGGGGGCACCGCCGGTCAAAACCGGTCGATGCGCACCGCGCGCGGTCAGTCGGCCGGGCGGACACCCCGGTGCAGGGCGACGATGCCGCCCGACAGGTTCCGGTACGCGACGTCCCGCCAACCGGCCCTGCGGAGCAGGCGGCCGAGGCCCACCTGGTCCGGCCAGGCGCGGATCGAGTCTGCGAGGTACTCGTACGACTCCGGGTCCGAGGACACCACGCGGGCCACGGCCGGCAGCGCCCGCACCAGGTACTCCGTGTAGACGGTCCGCAGCGGCTCGAACGACGGCGTCGAGAACTCGCACACGACGACCCGCCCGCCCGGCCGGGTCACCCGCAGCAGCTCGGCGAGCGCCTCGGCGGTGCCCGCCACGTTGCGCAGGCCGAAGGAGATGGTCACGGCGTCGAAGCTCGCGTCGGCGAAGGGCAGGCGCAGCGCGTCCCCGGCGACGAACGGCAGGTCCGGCCGCCGCTCCTTGCCGGAGGCCAGCATGCCGAGCGAGAAGTCGCACGGCACCACCCGGGCGCCCGACGCCGCGAACGGCGCGCTCGACGTGCCAGTGCCGGCGGCGAGGTCGAGGACCGTCTCCCCCGGCCGCGCGTCGACCGCGGCGACCGTCGCGCGCCGCCACCGGCGGTCCTGGCCGAGCGAGAGGACGTCGTTGGTGAGGTCGTAGCGTCCGGCGACCGCGTCGAACATCGCCGCGACCTCGTGGGGGTTCTTGTCCAGCTGCGCGCGAGCCATGAGGTCCATCCTCGGGCATCGCGGGGCCTACCCTTGACCGCGATGACCGAACTGCATCCGGGCGCGGCGACCACCCCCCTGCCCCTCGTCACGCGCACCGTCGCGATCGACCCGCTCACGCTGCCGGGCGACCTCACGGACCTGCTGCCCGCCGACGGCGGCATCGCCTGGGTGCGGCGCGCCGACGGCCTGGTCGCGTGGGGCGAGCTCACCCGCATCCAGGCGACCGGCCCCGACCGGATGGCCGACGCCGACACCGCCTGGCGCGAGCTCGTCGCCCATGCGGTGGTTCGCGACGAGGTGCGCCTGCCCGGCACCGGCCCCGTCGCGTTCGGCTCGTTCTCGTTCTCCGCCGGCTCGGCCGCGGGCGGCGTGCTCGTGGTGCCGCGCGTCGTCGTCGGACGACGGGGCGCGTCGGCCTGGGTGACCACGCTCGAGCTGGGCGCCGTGGCCGCGCCGGTGACACCGCAGGCACAGCC